>JACXUE010000126.1 GCA_014764075.1 Sulfuricurvum sp. | reverse complement strand
ACTACCGAACAGTTTTTAAATACTGATCAGTTCTCTATGAGCATGGATGGTAGCAATGTCTTCGTCGCTCTTTTGCTTTTTAAAGGCGTAGCGGGTGTACTTGAAGTAATGCAAGAAGAATAATGCTGCCAATTCGTTGGTTTCAAGGTATTTTTTCATAATCACCAGTGTATGACGTTTTGCAATAAATCGGTCATTATGTGGCAAATTGAAATATTCTTCGCACTATGATAATCCATTTAGATCTCGATACTTTCTTTTGTTCATGTGAGAGGGTGATGAATCCTTCACTAATCGGCAAAAAGATTGCCGTGGGTGGACGAGGTGATCCGTTTATCTTTGATCGTAAACCCTCACCTGCCAAAAAACTGGTTGCACTTAACTCCGGTGCATTTGTCCCCTCATTGTTTCATAGCGAGTATGATCACTCACAGTATTTCAAAGAGGGTGAGAAGATACGAGGTATCGTTACCACCGCCAGTTATGAGGCACGAGCGTTTGGGGTGAAAACGGGAATGACCATCTATGAAGCACTGCAAAAGTGTCCTGATATCACCCTGCTCCCACCTAATCATCTACTCTATCACACGATGAGTCATGAGCTGATGGAGTATCTGCATACGGTAGTACCTGTGATGGAGCAATACAGCATCGATGAGATGTTCGGTGATCTTCGAGGATGGGTTGAAGATGATGAGACTGAGAATTTTATCAAACAGCTTCAAAGCGATATTACCATGAAGTTTAAACTCCCCGTCTCCATAGGGGCAAGTCCGGCGAAATGGATTGCCAAGCTTGCTACCGGTACCGCAAAGCCCTATGGAACCAAAGTGGTGTACAAAGAGGAGATAAGAGACTTTGTCGAGACAATCCCGATCGATGAATTCCCCGGAGTAGGACGGGCGTTTTCCAAAAAGATGCAGAAGTATGGGATCAAAACCATTGGTCAGGCATGGGATTCTCCTCATCTCTTTGCCTCCTGGGGACGGCAAGGAAGAGATCTCTATGCTAGACTCACGGGTGAAGATCATGAGAGCGTGCAGGCATCACGGAGCCGTAAAGGGATCGGGATATCCAGAAGTATGGATCATCCGATCAAAGAGCGTGATGAGTTATTTAGACGTATCCATATCATGGTGAGGCACTGGAGCCATACGATTATGAAGCTAGGCGTTAATCCGACGACGTTTCATTTCTCACTCGGGTATGAGAACTGGGGAAGCTCGAAGAAGCAATATACGATCTATAGACTCTTTAACGAGAAGTTTATCCAAGAATTCGCTTATGAGAAGTTCAAAGAGCTTGATGTCTACCCTGCCCTAGCTGTTAAGTATATCGGAATGAGTGCCAGTAAGTTTATCCATCACGATCCCAAAACATTCAATATGCTTGAATATGAGGATGATACGAAGATGAGAAAGCTTACCGATGCGCTCACGAAGATACGGGATAAGTATGGGATGGATATTGTAAGAGGGGGAGGGGAGTTGTAACGTTGTGCATGCACGCCGTATTGTCGATTTTGTTTGGGATCATCATTGATCCTCTGATGGGACTTTTCAACCGTCGCGTCTTTATGGAAAAAGCGACACTCTTGGTTTAGGAGTATAACCGCTATCACCATCCGTTCACGTTGTTGTTGATCGATGTGGATCACTTCAAAACGATCAATGATACCTATGGGCACAGCGATGGTGACAAGGTGCTTCGAAAAATTGCCGATTTGATCCAAACCCATACCCGTGATACCGATGTATGTGTTCGGTGGGGGGGGAGAAGAGTTTATGGTTATCGCCACGAACACCGATCGGGGAAATGGTGTTAGGGCGGCATACAACTTACAGCGCTCTGTCGCTTCACATGACTTTGGAATTCCGACTCAGGTGACGATGAGTATCGGGGTTGCATCGGTGATGAAGGGCGATACGATCGAAACGTTGGTCAAAGCGACCGATACGGCTCTCTACCGCGCCGAAGAAGAGGGGCGCATTCGGGTTGTCTATTGAGAGTTTTAGAGGATTAAAAGGGTTGCAATGCTAAAAGTTCCGATTGAAATCAGATAGTAGGTCACTACAATCCGAAAAAGGGCAAATTGTCCGAAAAACAACACCAATACCGCTTTGGCCAAAGAGTTACTGATGATGGCAATCAAGATCGCGTGTTGTGCGGTAGCGATGCTAAGACCGTTTTTTGCCAGCGATGAGAGGGATAGGATGATCGCATCGACATCGGCAAGACCCGAAATCAACGCTACGACGTATACCCCCATATCACCCACATAACGATTGGAGAGGGTGATGAGCGCCAACGTCGTCCCAAATACAACCCCCATAATCAAGGCCTCTTTGAGATTGAAGGGGTTTTTGAATTCGATATTTTGGGGTATATCTTCCCGTTTGCTCGTAAAATAGAGATAGCCGATGTAGAGGTATCCCGCAATGGATCCGACGACGATCGGGATGAGAAATGTTTTGGTCAGAGCGGGGTTGATGACCCACATCTCCAATCCGGAGCGGATAAGCATTATCGACGAAGCGAGGGTGATCCCAAGGGCAAGATTTTTGAGGAGAAAGCCGTTTTCGTGTACCCGACGCGCCATACTCATCGCCACGGCGGTAGAGGAGACAAGCCCCCCAAAAAGCCCCGCAATTCCGATCCCGTGGGTCGAACCCAAAATGCGGATAGCGATGTAGCCGAAAAACGAGATTCCCGCCACCAGCACCACCATGAACCAAATGCGATAGAGGTTGAACAGTCCCATCGGATCGATGGCGCGATCGGGGAGGATTGGGAGAATCACAAACGTCATGATCATGAACAAAATAGCGGCACTGAGATCTTTTTTAGCGATGGTTTGCTCATACTCTTGAACCGATTCTTTGATGTTGAGGACAAAGAGGACGATGATGGCGGTAAAAACGGCAACGATCGGAGGTGCGGCGGTTAGTAATCCCCCGATGACAAACGTCACGAGTGCGGCGAATTCGGTCGTCGTCCCTTTTTCGGCGATGGAGATGCTGTTGACGATGTAGGCGGCGATGAGTAAGATCCCAAGCACGACCAACGAGATCCCAAAAAAATAGGGGAAATAGCTGTTGCTCCATGCACTAAGATAGCCGAAAAGTGCAATCATCGAGAATGTTCTCGTTCCCCCGAAATCTCGAGTTTTGTTGTAATAGATAATGTGCATTTCCCGCTGAAGACCGATCAAAAATCCCAATACTAATGCGAGGATGCTGTTTTGAATAAAGAGCGGTTCCATATCATCCAACTTTTCATGAACTTTTAAATGATACAATGGAAATGATAAAATCTAGCGATGAGGTGCAAATATGATAAACCCAAATTATGCAATAGCAAATCAAAAACACAAAAAGAGTATCGTAAAATAGGTCACTTGATAACCGTATGAAGGAGTCACTAAATGGGTGAGTTAAAATAGCCTATTCTACCGTTGAACTATGGATTAATTCGTTTATATTCATTGGTAGTGGCATCTTTACCTCGCTATTTATTCAAGCAGCATTTTTTATATTTTTTCCCACTTCCACATGGGCAAAGGTCGTTTCTGCCTATTTTTGGTTCATAGTTTATAAATGGTAA
>JACXUE010000003.1 GCA_014764075.1 Sulfuricurvum sp. | reverse complement strand
TTTTTTTGAGCCGTTATATCGGAGAAGAGTAAAACATAATAGATGATCTCATCTTTGTCATTTTAACGGCGGTAATCGTATGGGCTGTAGGGAAGAGGGTTCCGTTCTTTCGGAAGTTCCAAATCTCTCCTCTCCAGTACCCGAAATCGCCCAAATCTTTCTGCATCCTCTCAAAAAAAGCTTTGGAATGATAGTCTGACTCGCGTTCGGTGATCATGATCGCTTCATTGGCGTAGGTAAACACATTGGCTGAGAGGTGCAGAGATTGCTCATACTCTTTGCGTCGCGAGATATCGCTGTAGCTTCCCACCATCCGAAGCGGATTCCCCTCGGAAGAAAATTCGACGATTTTGCCTCTGTCTTGAACCCACATGATTTCGCCGTTTTTGCAAATAAGCCGATGCTCGGAGTAATAACCGGAGGTTTCACCGCTGAGAAGTTTTTAGATCCGATCCCACACCTGCTGGGCATCCTTGGGATGGATCATCTGACTGAACGCTTGAATGGAATCGTCGATCTCCCCCCCTTTGTGCCCTAGTATCGCATACCATTGGTTGTTGTGATAGACCTCTTCGGTAACAATATTCCAATCCCATACCCCTAGGAGTCCGAAATCTTCATCGCATTTGCCGATCATCTCTTTGGGTGTCGTTTTGTAGAGCTTGGCGACGGTGTCGTTACAAAGGAGAAAATTGCCGTTTTGATCTTTAAGGACGAAAACATCGGGCATTTCATTGATGATGTTGTGTAATAGAGTCTGGTTTGCTTGTAGGGCGAGTTGAGAGAGGTTTTGAGCGGTGATGTCGAGATGATAGCCGCTTATCCATTCAGGCTTTCCATCGGGGGTTCGTGAGACAATTTGACCGCGATCGAGAATCCAAATCCATTCACCGCTTTTATGGAGTATCCGTACTTCGCACTCATAGTGCGAAGTCTCTCCCTTAAGGTGAGAGCGGATTGCCGATTCTGAAATATCAACGTCTTCGGGATGGAGAAGTTTTTCCCATGTGTGGATCGATATGGGTTCTAATTCGGTGTATTTGTATCCGATGATCTCTGCCCAACGACGATTGACCCAAAATTCACCGCTATCTTTCGGATATGGGAGAAAACTGCCCTTTTCGCCCTCGGTTTTATCGAGTGGGTAAGGTCAGTTATCAAGCAGTTTAGATAAAGATTGGCTGAAGAGACAAGGAGCTCTTTTTTAAGATCTGAGGCACCACTTCGTTGACGATATCGACGGGGATCGCAAATCCCACTCCGGCATAGGCGCCAGAGGGGCTGAAAATCGCGGTATTGACCCCGATGAGGCGTCCGGCACTGTCAAGCAGCGGCCCACCCGAATTGCCCGGATTGATAGCGGCATCGGTTTGGATGAGGTGGTGGATCGCCGAGTTTCGATCGCCGATACTGCGATCGAGCGCAGAGACGATCCCAGTAGTGAGGGTCCAGTCTAATCCGAACGGATTGCCGATGGCGTAGACGTTTTGCCCCACTTTGAGATCATGACTCGTTCCGAGTGCAATCGGGCGGGGCGGTTTAAAGGTGACGTCGATTTTGAGCACTGCCAAATCTAATTCGGGGGCGGCGCCCACCAAAGAGGCAGGATAATCGCGCCCGTCACTGAGACGAATGTTGGCGGAGTTGGCTTTGGAGATGACATGGTAGTTGGTGACGATATGCCCCGTTTCGTCCCACACGAATCCCGATCCCGTCCCTCGCGGGATATTGTAGACATTGCGTGTCCAAACATCAACCACCGATTGGGCGGTGGAGATGTAGACGACCGAATTTTTGTTCGTTTCAAAAATTCGGATGGTTTGGTTTTCGTAGCTGGAGAGGGAAGGACGCTGGGCGATGAGGCGGGGTTCGGGGGGGATGAAATACTCACGAACCGTTTGAAAGAGTTCCCATGCGACGATCATCGATGCGACAGCGATAAGAAACCCTAAAAAGCGACCCGATAGTCGAGACTCCATCCTCTCCCTCCGTGTGGAAATCGGCTACGGATAGTATAGCCTTAAAAGGTTTTAGGATTATTTAACGGCGATCGATTTGATCCCTTTGGCTTTGGCAAGTTTGGGGATCACCACCTCTAATACCCCATTATCGCTGCTGGCATCGATGTTTTCGATATCGGCATCGTCGGGGAGGGTAAACGAGCGTGAGAATTTTCCGAAACGGGTTTCGATCCGGTAATAATCTTCTTGTTTTACCTCCTCTTTGGTGTGGCGCTCACCGCTGATGGTGAGGGTGTTTTCTTTGAGATCAACTTTGATATCCTCTTTTTTGACCCCCGGCAAGTCGACATCTACATGATAGGCAAACTCCCCCTCGCGGGTGTTGACGCTGGGGGTAAAGGTCGATACGTTCTCTTCGGAGGCGGCAGAGCGATTGCCGAAGAGGCGGTTTTCGATTTCACGAATCTCTTTAAACGGATAGTAAGGTGTAAGCAACATGATTAACTCCTTAGTAAAAATAGGTTTTACACTGAAAGTTTAGTCGATTACACTTATGTTTGTCTGCCACTTAAGTAGCACACTGTGAAAATTTACCCTAATTGATTGAGAATTTTTTCCAAATCGGTGAGGATGATCTGTTTGCGGGAGATGTCGATGACCCCTTCGTATTTGAGTTGTTGGAGATTGCGGTTGACCACTTTGCGAACACTTCCGACCAACGCGGCGAGTTCTTCGTGCGAGAGGTCGTTGATCAGCGCAAGTGAATTTTCATCCTCTCTATCAACGTTTCGGGCAAATAGTCTAAGGAGGCGGTGATAGACGTCGTAGAGGGAGAGATCGACGGCAAGATCTTCCATCTGTCGCATCTGTTTTCCCAGATAGGGAAAAAAATAGCGGTTGAAAGCGGGATTGGTCTCTATCAGATTACGGATATGGTGGATAGGGACTTGTATCACCTCGGTCTCTTCGAGGGTGGTCGCGATGTATTCGTGATTATTGCCATCTAGGAGGGTGATGACGTCGAACATATCTCCCCGCGTGAGGAGATGGATGGTCTGCTCTTTGAGCGTTTCCAGATTGAGTTGGGAAATTTTGATTTTTCCACGCATGATGAAATAGAAATGGCGGAGCGTATCCTCACTCTCAAAGGGGCAATCGCCTGCTTGAAAGAGGATTGTTTTTTTCTGGGTGAGTAGATTGGGCAAACTAAGAGCGGGTGAGGTATCGGTGATGAGTTGATGCTCGGAGAGGGTCTCGTGCGCCATCGGAATGGTCCTCGGAAAAGGGATGGAATCAAATGCAATAATACCGCATATCGGTTCAAAATGATTTATCCGTTGTCCCAAAATTCAGACATATAGGTGCGATATTTGAGGGGGACGTGGGAGCGTTGTAGCGTAGGATTGAGGCGCGATCTGATTGCTACCGAATCGAAAAAGGTTTTCCACAGACGGCGAAATGATCCTTCCTCTACACTGAGAGTAGGGGTCTCAAAACTCTCTATCCTCACGAAAGAACTCTCCCCCTCACGGTGCAGTAGTGCGATGGAACGTGCCGTATCGTGGATGATGAAATTCTCCCCGCGCAGTCGTGTACGAAAATGTCCCCCCATCAGCGGCAGTACGTTACGCGGAGGGGCTATGCGCGCGTAGAGGGTTTTGTCCTCCAACTCTTCAAACCGTAGATAGGCGTTCATCTTGTGCAGGGTCGAGAGGAGACGCCGCTCATAACCGTGGATGGCGTAGACGATGGGGTGGGCGAAATCCTCCAGAGCACGGGGCGATTTGAACCCCAGCCGGATATAGAGGAGCAGATCGCGCTCTGGGGTCGAATCGTCGCATAAAAAGGTGTGTTTGATCCGCTGCAGCGTCTCTTTGGAAAATCGCTCGTTCAGCGAAGCGGCAACGCGTCGGGCGATCGCATCGTCGGTCTCGATCCATTGCCGTTCATCAAGGAGATTCGGGGTGATTTCATCGGCAGTGATCCGATCGGGGATCGTTTTGTGGATGTAGCTCTCATGTACGAGGCTCAAAAACCCCTCGAACGTCCCATCATAGCACCAGAGGATCATAGCTCCCCCATCACGGTAGGATAAAAATACTCAAACAAGGTCGGTTGAGCTGAGGGGGGAGGTTTGGGGAGAGATAAGAGCTCCGTCTGGATTTGCTGATAATCCATACTCCGGTCGATGAGGAGTTTTCCCCCCACCGTGACGAAATATCGGAGCCGTTTGAGGGAGATTTTCATTGTCTCCAAATCATAAACATTGAGGGGACGAAAACGGCGCGCTTTGAGGATTTTATCCACCCCTCTCACCCCCAATCCCGGAATCCGAAGGAGGGTTTCGCGATCGGCGGTGTTGATCTCGATCGGAAAGAGGTGGAGATTGCGGAGTGCCCATGAGAGTTTGGGATCGAACCGCTCATCGAGGTTGGGGGCGGCTTCATCGACGATCTCGTTATACCCGAAGCCGTAAAATCGGATGAGCCAGTCGGCCTGATAGAGGCGATGTTCCCGCAGCAGAGGGGGAGGAGTACCCAATGAGGGGAGATTTTTGACGTTGTTGATCGGGATGTAGGCGGAGTAGTAGACCCTCTTTAGCATCGTTTTTTTATAGAGCGAGGTGCTGAGGCGGAGGATTTCGAGATCGGATTCGGGGGTAGCACCGATGATGAGCTGCGTCGACATCCCGATGGGGTGTTTTTGGTGCTCCAGAGAGTAGTTTTTAGCCATCGTGAGGGGCTGAAGCACTTTTTCTCGTGTTTTGTCGGGGGCGAGGAGGGCTAGAGACTGAGAACTGGGAAGTTCGATGTTGGAGCTGACCCGATCAGCGAGGGTCAAGGTTTCGATGATGAGATCTTCTGAGGCTCCGGGGATGAGTTTGACGTGGATGTAGCCGTTGAATCGGTAGGTGTGGCGCAAAAGTCGGAGAGTTTTGAGGATGAGGCGCATCGTGTGATCTTCGCTGCTGATGATACCCGAGCTGAGGAATAGCCCCTCGATCATGTTGCGGCGGTAAAAATTGATCGTCAGCCCTGCCACCTCTTCGGGAGTGAACGCCGCGCGTCGTATGTCGTTGCCGATGCGGTTGACGCAGTAGGCGCAGTCGTAGATACAGTAGTTAGTAAAGAGGATTTTCAGGAGCGAAATACACCGTCCGTCGGCAGAGTAGGCGTGACAGATCCCTCCGTTTGCGACACTCCCGACACCGCCGAAATCGAGGGTACGGACCGACCCAGATGAGGAACACGATACGTCGTATTTCGCGGAGTCGGTGAGGATGGTGAGTTTTTCGTCGATGGTCATGGCCGAATCATAGCATTTGGATAAGAGCTTTTTGTAAAATATGGCAAAGTGCTATTTTTTAAAAAATAGCGCTGCGTTGCAATATGTCTGAATTCAAACATCTTATCCATATCTTTTTTGATCCATGAATAGAATAGATCCCCCAACCATCCCAACGGCAGTGAAACAGAAATATTCTCTCGCATTAAGGTTTCGTTGTTTTCAAGAGAGACAAAATGGCGTTCGTGTATGAACTGAGCGAAAGGACCTTCGATCATTACATCGGTAATGATCGAAGGGGATTCAAGCACGGCAATCTCCATCACCCATCTTGTGGTAATTCCGAAGCGTTTGATGTCGAGTACGACGGTGCTTTTCTCTCTAAGAGGAAGCTCCATCTTTATAATATCGACACCTACCCACGGAGGGGTAATGAGAGGGAGATTGCGTGTATCGGTATGAAAAGCAAATACTCTTTCGATATCGGCGTTAAGGATACAACTGTAGCGTAGAGTATGTACTTTCATAATCGTATTCTACGATCGAAAACGATCCGTTAGTAGTGCGATTATGGTGGTTGATCCTTTTTTTGGTCCTGCTTGCATCAAAGGGCGGCACTCCTACAAAACAGTTGCTAACCCTGTGGCGATTTGCAATGCCGCAAGTTATATTTTTAGGGTGCCAAACGGCTAATACGCCACTCGCCATCCTCTTTGGTATAGACGATCCGATCGTGCAAACGGTCTTGACGCCCCTGCCAAAACTCGATTTTTATAGGGATGACACGATATCCACCCCAAAAATCGGGTAGAGGGATTTCGCCGTTGCCGAATTTGGTTTTTATTTTCTCAATCTGCATCATCAATGCTTGACGTGAACTAAGAACGTGGCTTTGATCGCTCACCCATGCCCCTAGTCGGCTCTCACGTGAGCGGGTTAGAAAGTATTTAAGAGACTCGGTCTTGGAGATTTTCTCGGCATATCCTATGATTTTGACTTGTCGCTCCAAGTCGAGCCATAAAAATTCGAGAGCGACATTGGGATTTTGGGCAATATCGTCCGCTTTGTCACTGTTGTAATTGGTAAAAAAAACGAATCCGCGCTCATCAAATAGTTTGAGCAATACAGCTCTGATGGAGGGGATATGATCGGCACCGCAGGTAGCTAGGAGCATAGCGTTGGGCTCTTTTGTCTGACACTCCAAAACCTCCTTGAACCATTTCTCGAACTGCTTCATCGGATCCGTATCAACGGAAGACTCATCGAGTTCAAAGAGCGAGTAGTTTCGTCGCATGTGGGTTAGATCAAGCATATTAAAAGCTCCTTTTTGAAGTTGACACATGTGATGACTGTCTCACTCTGGAGTGTGCCGAAGCGGTTGCGTATTCTCCATGACCCAAGAAGAGTGCCAGATGGGCGTTCATATTCTCGTTAATATGAATTGCTCTCACATCGGCCGCAAAAATTGTATGATCTCCATTTTGATAGGTGTCGATGATGCTACATTCATAGACGTAGTCCGCTTGATCGATTATACGATTGCCATTTGGATCCACGACATCGCAAGTGAGCGTAGAGACAGAGAATTTATCGATCTCATCCCCATGCGTTCTTCCTGCCTTATCGATCTCATCGTAGAAAGAAAAAGGGAGAAAATTGAGGGTGAAACTGCCATATTCCACAAGAAGCGAATGGGTATGGTTTTCCTCTCGAACCGCGATTGCGTAGCGAAACGGCTCACGGCTGATCGGCATATGCCATGACAGGGCCATAATGTTGTTTTGACAAGATAAAATAGCTGCCACTCTAGGCTGTGGAGGAAGAGTCGAGGGGATAGTTTCGTAGCGTTGCAACATGCACCACACCTTTGGCGAATAAATTTATCCAAGAATCTTTTTTATATCTTCTTCAATCGATTCAGGAGTCTTCGATGGAGCGTATCGGCGGATCACTTTTCCATTTCGATCGATCAGAAATTTCGTGAAGTTCCATTTGATGATTTCGCTTCCCAGTAACCCCGGAGCGTTTTGTTTGAGATAACGATACAGGGGATGAGAGTTGGCGCCGTTAACATCGATTTTGGCAAACATCGGAAAAGTGACTCCATAATCGATTCGGCAGAAATTTTCAATCTCTTTCTCGTTTAATGGCTCTTGGGAAGCGAACTGATTGCACGGAAAGCCTAACACCGCAAACCCTTTGTCTTTGTAAGTTTCGTAGAGTTTTTCAAGCCCAGCGAATTGTGACGTATAGCCGCATCGGCTGGCGGTATTGACGATAAGGAGAACTTTTCCTTTATACGGAGCGAGCGTGGTTTTTTGGTGATGGATATCGAGGACTTCGAAATCATAAATAGCGGGTGCAGACATGAGATAGCTCCAAAATAATGTTATAAAAATCAATACTTTCACGGTTATTCCTAACTAGCGTTTGCTAAAGCGAGACAGAATATGGGGCAGGCCGAACACCAACACCTAAGAGTGCCGTACCTACACATGAAAGTATAGTGTAAGGTTTGTTTTATTCATACTCGGTTTATGGCGACTGATGAGAGATTGACAATTGGATGGTTGTCATTTCAAAAAATCCTCTATCGAGTGTTTTATTTGTTTCCATTTATCTATCGAGGTTTTTGCCCTTGGATGATCGATTTTGTGTTCACAAACTTTGAGTACGTCTTCAATGGCAACGGCACGTAAAATTTGATATTGAGTTGTTTTGATCCCTTTGCGTGTTACCTCTTCAAATCTAGAAATGGTTTGATAAGGTACTAAACGGCAAATTTCATTCATGATACGACTGGCGACTGGAGGCTCAAAACCTATTGAAATAAACTCTTTCATGGTGATGTTCATCGTAGATTCCTTGAAACATTCGAAGTGATGCGAACTGTGTTGATTCTCTTTTTGAGATTTTTAAATGATCCTTTTGATCGTGTTGTCAAACGATACTAATGTCGGGACGATCAAGAGTGGAGATACCGTTGCGATTGCGTATCATCAACCGCAACAAGAGATCTTCACGTTTTGATAAAGCGTGTTTCGGGCGTATTGGGATGTATTTGTCGGCTCCAGTGAACAATATGACCTGTTTCATGATAGACGCTTTTCTAAGGTTGAACAGTAGTCCAATAGAGTTTGGAAGGATTGTACCCTAGTTGCGGAAGTTCAGTGAGAATTCGATGTTTGTCGTCATCGCTGAGTTTCGGATTGCGCGAGAGTATCCACAAATACCTCCGACTCGGTTCTCCTACAACGCTGTAACGGTAGTCATCGGCGAGCATGATAACGTGATAGTCTCCGTAAAACGGCCAAAAAAAGGTCACTTTGAGTTTTGTGTTCGAGGTATCGGTAGCGTATGCTTCGCCGTTTGCTTCCCCTGTAAGAGAGCCTTTTTCATCGTAACAGCGGTTGAGTACGCCGATTTTGCCATCTTTGAGGGTGTAATCGGCACTGGCACCTGCACATCCTTGCTCAAAACGGTTTTCATAGCGGGCGATCTCAATCCATTTGCCGCCGTAGCGTTCCAAATCGAGCGACGATACGGTAGGCAGAGGGGGGTATTTTGCGGAGCATCCCGTGAGGAAAAGCGCGGTAAGGAGAATGGGATAAAAGTAGGACATGGTTTCCCTTTCAGATTTAGCCCAGTTTCCGTACCGGCTCGGGGGAGGGTTTGCCAAAATAGTACCCTTGCGCCAGATCGGCACCGTTAGCGGCACAGTAGGCAACCTCTTCGGCACGCTCAGCCCCCTCGGCGAGGACGATGATCCCCGATTCTTTGGCGAGAGATACGATCGCTTTGAATACCGATTGATTGACCGTATTGGTATCGATCCCATCGATTATCTCACGGTCAATTTTAACAATGTTGGGTTTGAGGCGTGCGATCATGTTGAGAGAGGAATAGCCGCTTCCGACATCATCGAGGGCGACCATGAACCCTTGGGATTTGTAGAAGGTCAAAATTTTGCTCAAATGCTCTACATCTTCGACCTTTTCCGTTTCGGTCACTTCGAAAATGATGTTTTTGGGATCGAATTCGAGCTGTCTTGCCCATTTGACCGTCGATTGGAGGCAATGCTCCGGGTCATAAATGGCGGTAGGGATAAAGTTGATAAAGACTTTGTTTTTGATGTTTTTCACGGCGGCGGTTTTGAGGGAGGTTTCGCGGCACGCGCGATCGAGGTAAAAGAGCATATCTCCTTGTTTCGCCCAGTTGAAGAGTTTGTCGGGGTAGATGAGGCTTCCATCGTCGTTGACCCCGCGTGCGAGTGATTCGTATCCGTATATCTCTCCATAAACAAGATCGACGATGGGTTGAAAATGGGTCGTTATCGCCCCTTTGGAAATGAGGAGTGAGAGTTCATTCGCCCCCATGAGATCTTTGTATTGCTGCAAGGTTCGCATTTCCCGTAAAATCGATGGGGTGAGTGGCTGGGAGTGTTCCAAAAACAGACACCGAATCCCTTGACGTTCGAGCTTGTTCAAGGTGGCGAAACGGCAAAGATGTTCTAAAAAGGACTCGAAACACTCGGTCGAGGCGATAAGGGTATAAAAATCTTCGCGCACGTAATTGATCCGCTGTTGATCCAGGATCAGAGAGATTTTGGTGCAGAGTTCAGGGACGTCGCAACTGAAAATGACCTCCCCCCCTTTTTTAGGGATGATCGGGACGACTTGGCATTTAGTGCAGCTCATTTTAGTATCTTTCGGTTAAAAGGAATGAGTCGATAAGTGCCGCAGCTGATCCATGCCGCCAATGCCAAAAAGCGGTAAAGAAAATTTTTTGGTGCGGCATAGAGGATGATACGAAACTCATCGATTGTACGGTATTGTAGCTGATATTTCCAAAAAGTGAAAAGGGTGAGAGCGTTTTTGGGATAAATCAAAAAAGCCGATTTTGGATAGGGTGCGATGTGGATCGCTTCTTCTATTGCGTTAGTTACCAATATTGCGTCGCAAAAACGGGCGATCGCGATCGCTTCTTCAGGGGTGTTACGCAACGCTTTTAGTTTGTGTTGGTCATACAGATAAAACATCATTGTCCCTTCGAATGTATACCAAAAGTATTCCCCAAAACGGAGTCATTTAATAGGATGAAAATGTCATCTAATGGGTGAGAATATCGATTGACAAAAAAAGGGTATAGGCGTTGCCCGTTTTGTTTTATAATGACTAAAACACTTGGAGGTGTACCATGCTCAAAGAACTACTCTATACCGGAATAGGAGGGGCGCTTCTCCTCAAAGAAAAGGTTGAAGAAGAGCTCAAAAAACTTGAAGATAAAGGGAAGATCGATACCAGCGACACCAAAACCTTTTTGGAGAGTTTGAAATCCAAAGGGGAAGAGGAAGAAAGACGGCTCAAAGAGGAGCTCAAATCGGCTATCCGTGAGGTGATCGAAGAACTCGGCATTGCGACGAAACAGGATATTGAAGCGCTCAAGAAGTGATGGGAATCTATTCGCCGCTTCGGGTATGGCGGATTTTCCGCTTATTGCTTAGCTTTTATCTCCTTATCAAAAAACGTCCCCGATTTTTGGGATTCAAGGTACTGGAGCCCGAAGAGCTCTCAGAGAGCGTCGTCAGACTGGGAACCAGTTTCATCAAGCTCGTACAGGTATTGGCAACCCGAAACGATTTTTTCGAGGAGCGTTATCTAGTGCATCTTCGTTCCATTCATGACGATCTGCCGCCGATGTCGCCGGAGCATTGCCGCCGTGTGTTCGAACGAGCATTTCCGGAGTCCCCTTTTGAGACGTTTGAGGACACTCCTATCGCTTCGGCATCGATCGGACAGGTGCATCAAGCGACGTTGCAGGAGGGTGTGCGCGTTGCCGTAAAACTCCGTCGAGAAGGGATTGAGAAGCGGATCCTTGCCGATATCCGGATCATTTCGGTATTGAACATTGTGTTCCAACCACTCTTCTCCCCCACGACCCGCCACTCGATCGAATCGGTCATCAAAGAGTTCTCCGCCATGATCGTCCAAGAGTGTAGTATGCGCCGCGAACGGCAAAATCTGGAGCGGTTCAGCGATGTTTACGCCGATTCGTCGATTCGGTTTCCGCTCCCCTATCCAGAGTATTGCAGTGACGATGCGTTGGTGATGAGTTTCGAGGAGGGGTTTCGCTTCGATGACAAAGCCTCTTTGAGCGCGCATCGTATCGATATTGCCCCCATTATCGATCGGTTGGTTCGATTTTATACCGACCAAATGTTGGTCAAAGGATTTTTTCATGCTGATCCCCATCCGGGAAATCTCCTCATCAACCCTCAAGGGGAGCTGATTTTGCTCGATTTTGGGATGGTGAAGCGGATCTCCAACCCGATGCGTGTGGCAATCATTGAACTCATTCGCGCCGCTAACGAAAAAGATTACGAAGCCTACGTGAGTGCCGCCAAACGGATGGGAACAGTCGCGTATGATGCCCCCTCTTCGGAATTGGCCGAGTTTACCGAGCGGATGTTCGAGATTTTCGGTAACGATGCACTCAACAGCGGGAGTATGCAGCAGTTGGCGTTCGAGGTGATGGAGCAGACCCGCAATCTCCCTTTCAAACTCCCCCAAGAGGCGATCTACATTCTCCGCGTTAGTGCGATCATCGAGGGGTTGGGGACCACCTACATCGAAAATTTCAACGGGATCAAAGATATCCTCCCTATTTTGCAACGTAATATTCCCCGTGCATTAGGGGTCAAAGAGGGCTTTTTAGACAATCTGCGTGACGAGATCCGCCATCTTCCCGATGATTTTACCGCCGCGCGCGAGACATTACGCCGTGCGAGTCGAGGGGAACTGAATGTAGAAATCTCCCCCCGACAGATTGAGAGTTTTAAAAACGCTTTGGAAAATGCTCTTCGTCCCATCGTTGTTGCGCTAATGTTATCGTTGGGTGCGATTGGATCGTTTATGGCGGGGTGGGAAAACCCTGCGTATGTGTTGATCGGTGCGGCGATGATGCGGTTGTGGTTTCGTTAAAATAATACGGTTAGAGATGGGTGGATTCCATCGAACGATAGAGTTCCTCGAGCGTTCGAATAAACATCGGATGATCGTTCGGGGCGCGTGCCACACGGTACTCATCGATCCCTAATTTGTCCGCTTTCTCACGGTATTCTATGTTGAGTTCGAATTCGGTTTCAGAGTTATCGATAGTGAAAGCGATGGGATAAATGATCACCTTTTTCTTTTCCAGTGATTGGAGTTTATCTTCCAGATAGGGGCGTATCCACTCCATCGGTCCCAGTCTGGATTGATACGCCAAATGGGTTTTATAAAAAAAGATCCCTGCGTCGTTGAGGGCACGTCTAGCATGATAGACGTTGGCTCGGATGTGTCGTTGGTAGAGATCCCCTTTGTCGATGATTTTTTGAGGGAGTCCGTGCGCAGAGAAAATCAGCTCATACTCCCCCGGATTTTGATCAGCTAGAGATTCTTTGATCCGCTCGACGATGGTGCCGATGTAGCTGGCGTGGTTGTAGTAGCTCTCTATGGTCACAATTTTATCCCGAATCCCCAACGTTTCCGCCTCCTCGAACAACGCGTCAAAGGATGAGAGGGTCGTCGTGGAGGAAAAATGGGGATAAAGAGGGATGGCATAAATTTCATCGTAGGTTGCGACATTGGAGAGAACGTCGCTAGTGTAGGGGGGAGTATAGCGCATCACGTAGTGGACATCGGCATCGAGCCGATCGGATAGGGCATGAACGACGCGGCGGGTGTGATCAACGATCGGGGATTTGCCACCCAACAAGGCGTAATTGTGTTCCGCTTCTTTATGGCGACGGGAGGTTATCAGCCATGCGATGAGGCGTCGGATCGGCTTGGGTGCGCCGATAATCCGATGATCGTTGAACATATTGGTGAGAAAAACTTTGACTTCAGAGAGGTTGTTGGGTCCTCCCATGTTGAGTAAAAGTATGGCTTTGCGTTTGTTCATGAGGCATTCCATATCACATTGAGAATTGTAGCTACAAGTGGGATCGAGGCGATGAGGATGATATCCGGATATGATGGCGATTTCTCAAACATAATGACTCCTTTGGCAAATCAGTTTAAAAAGGCGGTTTTGAACCGCTCTTCAGACAAATCGGTGATCCCTATCTCTTGAAAAAATTTCAAAATGGGGAGTTCGGATTCGCTATTTGAGGTGAAACAAGAATCAAAACAGTTCATAGTGGCTTTGAGGATGTCATCCATCAAAGCGGATCGTTCACTCTGGGTATAAGAGTAATAGAGTTCTATCGTTCGGTCAGGACAATCCTCTATAAAAGCGATAGCCTCTTTGATCGCATTGACAAAATCCTCACACAATCGGGTATTCTCATAATAAAACGATCGATTGACAAAAATATCCAAAGCGCTAAAGTTGGCAAATCCTGCTGTATTGGCATCGAGATAGAGCACCTCCATCCCTTCATGCTGAGCTTCTATCCCTTCGAAATTGTAAAAATAGAGCCACCCCGCATCGGCACCTTCACGCATGTATTTGAGATGTTCGAATCCGTTGGGGGCGAAGATCACTTGCTCCGGTTTTACTTCAATGTTCTCTTTGATGTAGAATCGTCGGATGATCTCGAATCCGATCGCGTTGGTATTTTCGTTCGAGACGGGGGTAGTTACGGTGATCGAGCCGCCGTTTTTGAGCTTTTCGTACGAAGAGGCTTTGAGCAATACTCCCCCTTTGGTTTTGAAAAACATCCCCAAAGAGAGAAATGCGGGGTCGAATTGTTCAATCAGATGGAGCGGTTCATTGGTGGCGAATTCTATATTTCCCTCTTTGAGCTGTTGGAGCCCGTCATAGTGTTCATCGGGTTCGATGAGGGTGAAATCGATCCCGTATTTTTCGAATATCCCCATCTCTTTCGCGACGATAAAAGGGAGATGGTCGGGATTGAGAAACCATTCGATAGCAAGTGAAATGTTCATGAAGCGATTCCTTGTTTGAGTTTAATGATATTGGCGGCGATATCCCCTTTAAATACTGCGCTTACCACCGAGATCATGTGAGGCTTGTGAGAGGCTATTTCACCGATATTGGTGCTATTGATTCCGCCGATAGCGCAGATGGGGATCTTTAGGACTTTACGTGAGCGATCCAACACGCTCAAGGGAACAACTCCTGAATGGGGCTTGGTAGGCGAGGGGTAGAATGATCCGAATGCGACATAATCGGCCCCTTCACTTTGCGCCTCGAGCGCTTTTTTGATATTTCCATAACACGATACACCAATAAAACCGCGTCCAAATACCGTTCTAGCATGCGCTAAATTCATGTCGTCTTTTCCGATATGGAGCCCATCCGCACCGATTTTTTGTGCCAAAACGACACGATCGTCGATGACAAAAAGGACACCGTAGCTTCGACATAGCTCTAAGAGATCGCGGCAAATGGGCTCTGCTTCCTCATCAGTGGCACTTTTGTGCCGGTATTGGAGGATATTGATCCCAGAACGAAGCGCAATCTCACATTGATCGATAATCATCTCTGGGGGGGTGAGAATTTCATCGGTGATGGCGTATAACCCCTCAAGCAACATAAGATCCCCCCGCTTTGTGATTGATCGGTCCACGCCCGATTCCGATTGGGGGTGCGTGTCGGATTGCTTCGGTTATGAAGCGTTTGGAGCGCTCTATCGACTCTTCTAGGGTGTAACCGAGTGCGAGATTGGCGGCGATAGCGGATGAGTAGGAACAGCCGGTACCGTGCTGTGAGGTCGAATCGATAAGCTCGGAGGTAAAAATCCATTTTTGATGTTTGAAATAGAGTAAATCAGTGCTCACGTTTCCCATCGCATGATTTTTGATGAGTACGGGAGTGGGGTGAGAGATCAATGTTTCGAGCGAATCGGTGTCCCCCATTTTGTATTGAAACAGTTCGTACGCTTCGTGGAGGTTGGGTGTGGAGAGGGTGACATGACGTGAGAGCTCCTCGAGAGCTCCGATGGCGTCGTGTTTGAGTAATATCGACCCTGCTTTGGAGACGCAGACGGGATCAAGTACGACGGGGATAGAGAGGGTTTTGACGAATGTCGTGATTGCTTCGATAATCTCGGTATCAAAGAGCATACCTATTTTGACTGCCGATAGGTCAAAGTCAGAAACGACGCTTTCAATTTGTTTGAGAATCATCGAAACTGGTATAGGATGTATTGCTTGAACCCCCACTGTGTTTTGTGCGGTGAGGACGGTGACGGCGCTTGTTCCGAAAACCCCGAACGCTTCAAATGTTTTTAAATCGGCTTGGATGCCGGCACCGCCGCTGCTGTCCGATCCGGCGATGGTAAGTACGACTTTCATGAAATACCTCCACAATAATACCGCATTGTAGAGGAATCATTCGGCGATTCGTAGGATGTTTATGTTATTTGAACAGATGGCGAAAGTGTTTGGCTCCATCTTTGGAACTCTCGACGCTCTCTTTGATCCCCTCGAACGTGAAACTGATCCGGCTTTGATCGATCGTCTCCATTTCGCTGATTTTATCGAGATTGATAAGGTATGAGCGGTGAACCCGTAGAAAACTATAAGGCTCCAGCATCGTTTCGAGCTCTGATATTTTTTTCGGGTAGTAGCAAAACTCATCTTTGGTGCGCAATATCACCTCTGAGAGATCGGCTTTGACGTACAAAATATCGCTGGGTTTGAGAAGTTGATGGCTATCTCCTAGTTTGGCGATGAGACGGAGTTCTTTGGTTGGTTTTTGAGACTGCACCCGCTCTAGCGCACGTTGCAGTTGTTCAGCCGTATAGGGTTTGAGGAGATAATCGTTTGCCCCTACGTCGAACGCTTTGAGGGCGTGATTTTCGTATGCAGTCTGGTAAATGATCCCCATTTCAGGATATTCGGCGCGAAGTGCATACCCCAGGTCTATACCGTTCATCCCCGACATCGAAATATCCAAAAAGGCGATATCGAAACGTTTTTGGCGTGCGTATTCGATTGCTTCGCTTCCGTCTGAGGCTTCGGTGACGTCATGGCGATCAAGTGAGGCTAAAAGGCGTCTCAAGCGCGACAGCGCTAGGGGTTCATCATCGACGATCAGTATTTTCATTGCATCCCTTTAGTGTGATTTGGTAAGTGGTGGGGTTGTGTGAGGATTCGAGGGTCACGTCTCCGCCGCACAAAAACGCGATCCGCTCTTGGAGGTTGGAAAGCCCGATGCCGAATCGCTTAGAGCTAACAGATTTGCCGTTATTGGAGACATGGAGGGTTAATTTTGGATCGGCAAATGAGCGGATGAAAATCTCAAAAGTCTCTAAAGCAGGATCATATCCGTGTTTGATGGCGTTTTCGACGAGGAGTTGAATCGAAAACTTGGGAACTTTATGGGTCAGCGTATCGGTTGCAATCTCGGTAGTGAGTCGCAGAGAAGGGAAGCGGAGAGATTCCAAATCGATATAGTCATGGACGTTTTGTATCTCATCGGCAAGAGAAATGAGTGTCTTCTCCCCCATCGTGTTGCGGAGAAAATAGGAGAGTTTGACGATCATTTCTTCGGCTTTGGTGGGATTTTGGTGGACGAGTTCGCTCAGTGAGTTGAGGGCGTTGAAGAGAAAATGGGGGTTGAGTTGGGTCTCAAGCGAGCGCAGACGGCTTTGGATAAAGAGTTGCTCTTTCTCCTCTTTTTCGTTTCGAGCTTTCACGAATCGATACATTAATGCCCCCATCAGATAGCTCAACACTCCGATGATCGAACTGCTAGGTAGGGGATGAGCTTGAAAAAGCTCTACTGTCGGGATCGGGAGTAGTACAAAAACAGTATAGGTGCTGAACGTTCCGAAAAATCCCGACAAATACGAGAAAAAAGCGGCGATCGCGTTCCATGTTGATTTAGGCATATAGGGGAGGAGATAGTGGTTCATCGAGGTGACAAAGAGGAGCGAATACAACGCGATAAAAAAACCCAACACTACCCCAAAAACGAACCCATCGAACAGCTTCATATTGAGGAGATAGTAGGCAAGCATTGAGAGAAATGCTGAAAATAGTGTACCGGTGATAAATACGCTGAACCAATCGCTTTGGGTGATTTTGAGCTCGTTCATCGAATCACTTTCATGAGATTAAACGCCCCCATAACGACTCCTGGCCACCCCTGAGCGGCGTAGGAGGTGTCTCCGACGGTGTAAAAACCCTCGATCGGCGTATCGTTCGAGGGGAGGTTGGGGAGTAGATTATGACGGTGCATTGGGATGCCTCCAAGTTGGGTTCGGTTGATATAGCGTCCGAAGGTTTTCGGAGTTGCCGCAAATCGTTCCAAAATCGAATGTTCATCGATCATGAGTGTATCACAAATCCATTGTGTGAGCAAGGTGGCGAGATGCTCTTTTTGATGGGTGTATTCCGGTTTGGGGAGTGAGAGCCAAATCCTCTCATCGGTGTGGATTGAAGCGGTGACACTGAGGGTGCTATCGGAAGAGAGTTTCGTGTCATTGGGGTCGCTGATCGAGACAAACAACGACTTTGAGAGGGTAAAAGGGATCATATTATCGGATATTAACTGATAATGGTGGGCAAACTCTCTGGAGTTAGGGATAGTGAGATAGAGGAGAAACGCGCTTTGATGGTTGTTTAAATGTTCATAGCGCTTGTAATATGAGTTAATATTCGATTCGTGAATCCATTGGGAACTTTCAAAATAGGAGGTTCCCATGATGATAGCCTTTGCCTCGATACTCTCTCTATGGCTCAGGATTTGGAACCCTTTATCGGTTTTTTGGATCGATGTGATGGGATGCGATAGGTGAACATCGCTGATCTTTGAGGTGAGGGTTTCACACACTTTTCCCATTCCTCCAACCGCGTAATAGTTGGTTTCAAAGGTGTATCCCAATGCAAGAGCGCATGTGAGAAAATTGACCGAGTCGCTTTTGACTTGAGAAACGATGAGGATTTGGGCATCGAGAAAATCGAGATAATAGGGATCGAGCGTTCCGTAGAAGCGGCGGATAAACGTTGTGGCATCCTCAAACAAGTAACGCCAGAATTTTCGCAACAATGGATAAAAGCTACATAGCGAATAGAGCTTTTGAATCCGCGAAGCGTTGGAGTAGTAATACCCCTCCATGGTATAAAATTCGGTTGCTAACATATAAATCAAGTGCCAAAAATCGGTGTGTTTGGGATGGGGATAAGCTTCGTTGATTACTTGGATAAAACGTTCAACATCCTGATAGCGGGGGATGGTTTTGTCTCCATGGATCACCACGATGGAGGGATCGGATCGGATGAGATCGGGATTCACCCCCACCTGATCGAAGAGTTTACGAACGATACGCCCCTCGCCATACCCGCACAATGTTGTGGCTCCGGTGTTGTAATAGCGGTTTTTATGTCTAAAAGTGGAAGCGCACCCGCCAAGATAGGGCTCTTTTTCAAACAATACGACATCTTTTCCTGAAGCGTTGAGGAGTGCGGCACTGGCACACCCTCCAATCCCTCCGCCGATGATTGCGTATTCTCTCACAAAGCTCTCCGCTCTTTTTTGAGAATTTTAACCCGCGAAAAGAGGTTTTAGTAGAGAGAAAATGGTGATTGATTGAGTTGAATCGCCTAAAACTCCAAAATCTCCTCTCTAACCGACTTTATCGATTTTGAACACGACAGCATGTTTTGGTGATATTTGTTATAAGCTAGCGGAAAAATATCTTTTTGCTTCGTCGGAGCTGGTTTTGTGTTTGACAATCGGATGAGGATAGCCGATTATCTTCATCGAGTGTAAAGCACTCTCACTGTGGAGATTTTTAGAAGAAACTTCCTGCAATTCATCTACCCATTGATGGATGTATGTGGCATCTTTATCAAATTTTTCCGCTTGAACGTAGGGGTTGAAAATCCGAAAATAGGGCTGCGGATCGACCCCCGTTCCCGCACTCCATTGCCATGAGAGGATATTTGAAGCGGCATCATAGTCGTTGAGATGGCGGGCAAAAAAAGCCTCTCCCCACTGCCAAGGCAGCAGAAGATTTTTGGTGAAAAACGAAGCGACGATCATCCGAACACGGTTATGGATCTCTCCTGTGCTTAAGAGTTGACGGATACCGGCATCAACAATCGGAACGCCGGTGCGGCCGCGGGTGAATGCTTCGTAATGGTGTTCATTGGTGACGCCTTTGAACGGATAACGGAAGTTATGATGAGCAAGGTGAGGGAAATGGTACAAAAGCATGGCGTAAAATTCCCGAAATATGAGTTCACGGAAAAACGGTTCTGTATTCATCCCTTCTTGTTTGCGCTTTGCCAGCCATCGCAACACCGCACGAATAGAGATGGTTCCAAAACGTAGGTCGCTGCTGAGACCGGAGGTGCTTTCTCGTGCCATAAAATCCCGATCAATCGAGTAACGAGCAATAAGCGGAGCGAATCGATCGAGTTTTTGGGCAGGGGATCGGGTGAGTGTTGTGGGGAGAGGTTGCGGTATGAAACCGATCGATTCCAACGCTATTGTTTTGGGCGTTTGAACCACTCCGTCGATGCAATGGAGCCTCTCGAATTCAAACGGAACCAGCGTGGGCGAAGCGGGGAAATATTCTCGCATGTGTTCGGCTTTGAAAAGGGCTTTGACGCGGTTATAAAACGGGGTAAAGACGAGGTATGGAGTCCCGTCGGATTTGAGTACTTCATCGGGGGCGAAAATATAGGTATCATGAAGATAGCGAAATGGCAACAGATGGGAGATCTCCTTGTCGCGCTCTTTGGCGTAGTCCTCATAATCTCCCGACGCGCACACTTCATCGAATGGATGTTTCGAGAGAATCGACGCAAACACATCACGCGGTTTTCCGTAAAAAAGGGCAAGCTCCAATCCACGATCTTTGAGTTCCCTTTTGAGTTTGAGGAGATTGTTGAAAATAAAGGTGACGCGTCGGTCGTTTTTTTCTAACGATTCTAAAATATGGGGATCAAAGATGAAGATCGGTAATACCTCCCCATCTTGTGAGAGGAGGGGATTGTCATCGACTCTCAGATCACGTCGAAACCATAAAATACGGCGCATGACTATTTCCCCGCATCAAGATGGGAACGGAGTGCGAGGGTTTTGGGATAGGGATCTAAAAAGGTTTGCTCAAGAAGATAGCGGGTATCGTATTTTTTGGCATAGAGATGGATGGTTGAGAGGGGGACGATCAGGGGGAGGATTTTGTGGGCAAAATCGCTAATTTGGGTATGAAGTACCTCTTTTTCGATCGATGTCAGCTGGTTTTTGAAAAATCCTGCGAGATGTTCCAAGACGTTTCGTGTCTTTTTGATTGAACTTTTGCGGGAGATCGCTGTTTTGAATCCCAGCTCATACATCGCTAAAACGCTCTGAAAAGATCTGTTTTCACGATTCGCAACGATGTTTCCAAGCTCACGATAGAGCGGTTCGTTTTTGGATTGGAGGAGGAATTTGTGAATGGTGTGAAACCGGACGAGATCGTTGTGGGTAGGGTGATTGTTTTTAAAAATCTCAAATCGCTCATAGGCGAAAATCTGCATCACAAAATTCTCTCTTAGCCACGGGTCTTGAAGCCTCCCTTCCTCTTCCATCGGGAGAAGAGGGAAACGTTCGCGGCACATGGCGGCAAATATACCGTCTTCTTTCCCTTCGCAAAATCCGTTCTCCAGATAAACTTTGGCGCTTTTCAAGCCGCAGCTTGGGGATTTGGATTTGAAAATGATTCCGCATAACGGTTTTTGGGAGATGCGTTCGAGCTCTGTAGCGCTTTTTTCAACCAAACTATCGGTTTTGTCTTCACCGTTTTTATTACTTACGACGTGGAAGGTGCCATCGGAATCAACAAGACGGATCGAGGGGCGAGGTGTTCCAAAAGCGAGATGCTCGGGACAAAAAGGGATAAAAGTGCAAAAGGCACCTAAGTGTTGCGTGATAAAAGGATCGTGTTTATGTCCCGCATCAAAACGGACGCGTTCTCCTAACAAACAAGCAGATACGGCTAATTGCATGGTTGATCCCCTTCTGTTTGAGAATTGTTGTCAGAGTTTAGCCCAAAAAAACTTTTTTTGATAGTGAAGCTATGACGATTGGTGGTCATTTATCGCGAAGTTCGTGCGATATTTTTTCGAGATGGGTTTTGGGGTTTTGTTTATGTTTTGTATTCGGTTTTTCATCAACGGGGAGGACAAACGCGAGGAGGATAAAAATGAGACTGAAAACGATACCGCCCAAAAGAGCAAGTATCATTTTGAGTTTGTCATCATTCATTGTGTGCTCCGCCGATTATTTTGATGGATGCATTATACATCAAAACCGATCTGAAAGATTAAGATAATTTTCCGGACGAGATGAGGCGGTTGACTATATCCATATTTTTCATGACGCGATTGTAGTAGGGGCGATTGACCATACCACCGTTGTATCCGCTGATCGCATAAAAATGCTCTTTACGCTGATTTTGGAGCAATATGAGATAGTGTGTTGCGACTTGTGCCGAGAGTTTTATGTCTCCTAGAAGCCTACCTGCCAATTGAACATCACTCAAATCATTTAGCCATCGGAGTTTTTTAACTTTTTGAGAAACATGACGTGCTGTGGAGACTTTGATCTGCATCGGTCCCAAAGAAGCTTTGGTAAACGATTTTATGTGTTTATAATCTCCGATAGTGTTTTTGCCTGCGCTGCTTTCGGTGATACAAATAGCACTTATGGTATTCTCATACGTCTTCCCGTTTCTATCAGGGATCGATTTAGCAACATCACGAACAGTTTGGAGAACTTGGAGTTGTTTTGGGGTCATAGCATCAGCGTAGAGAGATAAAAACATCAGTACTATTAGGGAAAGAATTCTCAAATTTACACCTCGAAAATGAAATGTGAAATTTTAGGGTAGTGCGGAGTGGATAACAATGGTGTGAACTTTTTAAATGAATCAGTTAAGAAAAACTAATAGAAAATGCCCAAATCTTACCTTGTTACGGGAAAGGAGAGTTTAAGTTTAAGTCAATAGACTGATAAAAAATGCTATAAAATATTATAAAAGTGTATGTTAATTTAAGTTTCAAGGTAAGTATTTTTCTAAAATAGTCAAAAAAAAGGTAAAAAAACGATCATGGGTAAAAATGAAACATTATTTGTCCGATTTGTCATTGTATTGGTTCTGACGACTGCCCTTTACGGTGAAATAAAGGTCGGGATTTTAACGTCGATTGAAAGTAACGCCAAACAGTCGATTCTCTATCAAAACGCTACAATCCCTTGTGAAGTTTTCGGCGTTATACCGTTGGAAAAAATGGCAGAAAACGGTGCAAGCCCAGAGGAGTGTCGTAAACATATCGGTGAGTTTTACAGATCGCATCCACATAAAAAAGTATTTGCCAATGAGCATTTGCATTTGCAACAAACATACCATTACGAGAGGGTGGCGGAGGGGTGTATCCTCTATGCCAACGGTGCAGAAAGTTTAAGCGAAATGTTGCTTCGAGAGGGGATAGCGCTGATCGATCCCGCATTTAACAATATCGAGTGGAACGGAAGATTGAAAAAAGCTGAGATGGGAGCAAAAAGGAGCAAAGCGGGACTTCACGACACGTTGATTCAAAAGTTTTGCATCAAGGAAGAGAAATAGCTATTGTTCCTCTTGAGAAGTGAGATAGATCCAATACTCTTTGTGTGTTTTCCCCTGATCGAGAAAATAGAGTTGCAAAATCGCTACCCGATAGAGTGTAATCGCCATTTTGGCATAGGGGATAGCCAAAGAGAGGGGGAGCCACCATGGTTGTTCGCGGTTCCCTTTGGAGAGGATCATCTCTTCTACACCTATATTTTTGCTGAGGTAGAGTCCAAATGCGATGGAAAAGACAAAATTGAGTATCAGTCCGAAAATCGCATAGGCAAAAATATCTTGTGACGAGACTTCGATCATCGTTTATTCTTTATAGTTTTTGATTGCGTCTTCGAGGATTTTAGTTGCAGCGGCTTTGTCTTCAAACCCTTTTACTCTTACCCATTTGCCAGGTTCGAGGAGTTTATAGGTCTCGAAAAAATTTTGAATTTTCGCCAACGTGTGTTTCGGGATGTCGTTTAGGTCTTGAATCTCTTCGAACGTAGGATCTATTTTGGATGTCGGAACCGCAAGCAATTTCTCATCGATACCGCTTTCGTCTTCCATGATTAAAACGCCAACAAGGCGGCAGTTGATGACACACCCCTCTACCATAGGATATTCGGTAAGGACAAGGATGTCGGCAGGATCGCCGTCTTGGGAGAGCGTTTTGTTAACGAAACCGTAGTTTGCCGGATAGTACATTGCCGAGTGCATTACACGATCCAATACCAATGCACCGCTCTCTTTTTCCACTTCGTATTTGATGTTTGAACCGCACGCGATTTCGATGATCGCTTTGACTTTATCTGGGTTTTCGCCGTAGCCGATTTTGCTTAAATCCATAAGATGACCTTTTTGTATTTTGATGATGCGATTGTAGCTAATGAAATTTTAAAAACAGCGTAGGGTTATACCTATTTGGTGATAAATATTAAATAACAGTGCGGTAAATATTTTTTAAACATGAATCGGGTAAAATTTCACGTTACGATTTGATTACAAAAGGATCATGAGTGTTTTTTGAAAGTGTCAAGATAATGCTTCTTGGTATGGGAACGGTATTTTTGTTTTTGATTATTATGAGCTATGTAACCCAGTTTATGTCTAAGATTATTCTCAAATATGCCCCTGAAGCCCCGAAAGCTCCGGAACCGACTCCGAGAGCGCAAGTTAAACGCAGTGATGATAAAGCAAAAGTGGCTGCAATCGCAGTGGCAATCCATCACCATCAAACTACCCAAAACTAGGAACCAAAATGGCTAAAAAATACATTGATATCATGGATACAACTTTCCGTGACGGATTCCAATCCGTTTTCGGAGGTCGCGTACTTATGGAAGATTTCTTCCCCGCTGTCGAAGCGGCGAAAGAAGCGGGAATTACCCATTTTGAATTTGGAGGCGGCGCCCGTTTTCAAAGCCTTTTCTTTTATTTGAATGAAAATGCGTTTGATATGATGGATCGTTTCCGCTCCATCGTAGGACCATACGCGAATCTTCAAACCCTCGCGCGGGGTGTTAACACCGTTATGCTCGATACCGGCAGCCGTGAATTGGTTGATTTGCATGCTAAAATGTTCAAAAAACACGGTACAACGACGATCCGTAACTTTGATGCTCTCAATGATGTCGAAAATCTCAAATACTCGGGCGAACGGATTGTTCATCATGGATTGAAGCACGAAGTGGTTGTCACCATGATGGATCTTCCTCCGAGATGCGTCGGAGCGCACGACGTTGCGTTTTACGAAAAAACGTTGCGTGAGATTCTCGATTCCGGAATCCCTTATAGCTCTATCTGTTTTAAAGATGCGAGCGGTACCTCAAGTCCGCAAAAAGTGTACGAGACGATTCAAATGGCACGCCGTTTGGTGCCGGAGGGGACGCATATTCGTCTTCATACGCATGAGACAGCCGGTGTAAGTGTCAGTTGTTATATGGCGGCACTTGAAGCGGGCGTAGACGGTATCGATCTTGCAGCCGCTCCGGTGAGCGGCGGTACTTCACAGCCTGATATTTTGACAATGCTTCACGCAGTCAAAGGAAAAAATTTTGATCTCGGAGGATTGGAACTCGAAAAAATCCTCAAATATGAAGATGTATTGCAAGATTGTTTGAAAGATTATTTCATGCCGCCCGAAGCCACGCAGGTTTCACCTCTCATCCCGTTCTCTCCGATGCCGGGTGGTGCCTTGACTGCCAATACGCAGATGATGCGCGACAATAACATTCTTGACCGTTATCCGGAAGTTATCCGTGCAATGCGTGAAGTAGTTGAAAAAGGGGGATACGGTACGTCGGTTACACCGGTGTCCCAGTTCTATTTTCAACAAGCGCTCAACAATGCCCTTATGGGATCATGGAAAAAAATCGCTCCGGGATATGGACGCATGATTCTTGGGTATTTTGGTAAAACTCCGGTTGCACCGGATGCAGAGATTGTCCGTATCGCGGCTGAACAGCTTGGGCTAGAGCCGACAAGCGAAAAAGCAATTGATTTGGCGGACAGAGATAAAACCAAATCGATCGCGTTTTGGGCGAAACGTCTTGAGGATGAAGGGATTGCTGTTACCGATGAAAATATTTTTATCGCGGCATCATGTGATGAAAAAGGGATCACTTTTCTCAAAGGAAACGCGGAACTTAACGTTCGAAAAAATGTCCCAGAAGCGGTAGTTCCAGTCGGACATGCTCCACAACCTATTAAAAAAGAAGGAAAAAAATCTATGGGTAATGCTACAGGAAACTATACCGTTGTTGTCGACGGTCAAAAATATAATGTTCAAATCGCGGCGGGAAATGTCGATGTTCAAGTGGTTCCTCATGTTGCGACTGCGTCAGAAGCGCGCGATGAGCTTCCGGTTCAAGAGGGTGCTGAGGTTCGCGCAATGCTGCCGGGTTCGGTATTTAAAATTCTTGCTGAAGCGGGGTCCCCTGTAAATGAGGGTGACAAAATCATGATCCTCGAATCGATGAAAATGGAGATTGATATTATCGCTCCATGCAACGGTGTCGTTCAAAGCGTACTTGTCCGTCCTAACGACAAAGTAGTCGAGGGGCAAGCCCTTGCCATTGTAGGATAAGTTGACCATGAAAATCCTTTTCTATTCTTTGATTGCGGTGTGCATGTTCTCGCTCTCCGCAATGGCAAACGATGTTGCAGCGCCAAGTGCCGCTCCGGTCGTTGCCGCATCTTCAGCGGTTGATGCGAATGTGACGGAAACCCATCCAAAAGCTTCTACGCACCGTGAAGAGACCTATAAACCCCTTAGCGCCGGAGAGATGTTAGATAATTTCTATCAAACCACCGGTATCAATGCATTGATGAACCCCAAAGAAGGCGTTTTGACCTCACATGGTGAGCCTATGAGCGATTTTCACCAAACGTGGGGACGCGTTATTATGTTCTTTGTCACTTTCTTATTGTTTTATTTGGCAATCGTCAAAGATTTCGAGCCGTTATTGCTCCTTCCGATCGCGTTCGGTGGATTATTGGCTAATATCCCGATCGCCGATATCGCAGGACCTGAAGGGTTTTTGGGGATTATCTATCATATGGGTATTTCCAGTGGATTGTTTCCGCTGTTGATTTTTATGGGGGTAGGGGCAATGACCGATTTTGGTCCGTTGTTGGCAAATCCTAAACTCTCACTTCTTGGAGGGGCGGCACAATTCGGCATCTTCGGTACATTGGTAGGTGCGTATGCACTTAGCCAATATACGACGATATTTGATTTTACGTTGCAACAATCTGCTGCAATCAGTATCATCGGCGGAGCGGATGGTCCGACATCGATCTTTATCGCTACGGCTCTTGCACCGGAACTTTTGGGTGCGATCGCGGTTGCCTCGTATTCGTATATGGCGTTGGTGCCGATTATCCAACCTCCCATCATGCGGGCGCTCACTACGCCGGAAGAGCGTAAAATCAAAATGAAAACCCTTCGCCACGTGACACGTTTGGAAAAACTTGTTTTCCCATTGATCGTGTTGATGCTCGTTGTGTTGATTTTGCCGGATGCCGCTCCACTAGTGGGTGCGTTTGCGTTGGGTAACTTCTTTAAAGAGTCGGGCGTGGTAGATCGCTTGAGCGATACGATGCAAAATGCGTTGATAAATATCGTGACGATTTTCCTAGGATTGGGCGTAGGATCGAAATTAGCATCCGATCAATTTTTGGTTGTCGATACGTTGGCGATTTTGATGCTCGGTCTTTTGGCATTTTCTGCGGGGACGGCTGCTGGGGTCTTGATGGCGAAATTCATGAACCTTTTTAGCAAAGAGAAAATCAATCCTTTGATCGGTTCGGCTGGGGTTTCTGCGGTTCCGATGGCGGCACGTGTATCGCATAAAGAGGGGATGAAAGAAGATCCTACGAACATGCTTTTGATGCACGCTATGGGTCCTAACGTTGCGGGAGTAATCGGTTCGGCCGTTGCTGCCGGTATTATGATCGCACTATTTAAATAACTGACCTTACGCACTCGATAAAACCGAGGGCGAAAAGGGCAGTTTTCTCCCATATCCGATTGCGGGCTTTGAGCGTAAAGTGCGTAACATCAGTTAAATAAGAAGCATCTCTCTCTTAACGAGAGAGTTGTTTCATCTCCATTGCATTCATTTTTTCTACAATCAACGGTAAAATATTTTCACTTTTTGTTTTGTCGATAAATCCATCGGCACCCAATCCGGTAGCTTCACGCTTGTTGTTATCACCTGTCATAGAACTGTTGACAATAATCGGGATCGATTTGGTTTCAGGATTGGCTTTGAGTCGTTGGATAACGGTAAACCCTGACATCTCAGGCATTTCGATATCGGTGATGATTGCCGGAATCGAGGATGGGTTTGGGTGTCTTGCGATGAAATCAATCATATCTTTGCCGTTGTTGAAAATCTTATACCCGATATGGGCGTGTTCGAAGATGAGTCTTAGATGATGTTGCGCTGTTTTGGAATCTTCGGCGATTAAAACAACCCCATTTTTAAGTTTTTGAGGGACTTCTATCCCCGCAAGAGAATCTACTGCTTTTTCGACATTGACCATTGCTTGAGGGATAACCTCTGCTAGGAGTTTTTCGTAGTCAAGTACCAAACAAAGGCTCCCATCATCAAGACGGGTGTCGTTAATGACCAATCCGTCATCGCCGAGGCGGTAGCTATCGGGTGCGTGCATCTCGTTCCAGTTCTTTTTGACGACACGGTAAGCATACATTATCCGTATGCCGATGATGATCCCATTGAAATCGCAAATGAGGAGATTTGACATCCGTTTAGCTTGATCACTCAGCTCATGACCTAACCAGCGAGGTAGATTGAGGATAGGGATCTGGAACTCCCGCAGGACAATCGTCCCTTCGAGTAGCGGGTGTGCTCCCGGTATTTGGGTAAGATGGTGACGTTTGGATTCAACCACTTCACGTGTTTTGAAAACATTGATCGCATAATAGGGTGAGGGTTCGTCCGCATCGATTTTAAAAACCAACAGTTGCACTTCATTGTTTTTTGCTAAATTCGTTGCGGCATCAACGTGTTCGAGTAGAGACATGGGCACCTCGATAGAATTATATTCTCTTATCATATCTAATTTGAGAGATTTTTTTACTAAAAACTAAAGGGTGGTGACTGTAAAATAGCGATAAATCTACTCCAAAGGGGTTGTGGTGCCCATTATTTTCGCTCTTTTGTTTTTAGTTGTGAATATCCACGCCAAAGAGTATTATGCTAAAGCAGAGCCGTATGAAATTTTTACCGTCTCTTCGAATGTATCCGGTGAGGTAATCTATACCGATCTCGATTCTCAGGGGAAAGTATTGGGTAAAAAAAGGTATCTTCAAATCGACGATACATTGGATCGTGCCGAATTGCAAAGCGTCGAGAACAAAATTGCCGCGCTGATTAAAACACTCGAACACAACCGCCAAATGGAACTCAATTACCGTCAAATGGTTGAGATGAAACAATCGAATTTTGACCGGATCAAAGATCTCAAAATTAAATCCTCGGTTGAGAAAGATCGGGAATATTTTGATGTGGTGAGCAGTCGTAATGCTCTTTTGGGGGTGCAAAAAGAGATTGAGTCTCTTAATATCTCTCTTGGGGATTTAAAACTCCGCCGTACGCAGTTGCGAAAAAGCATCAATGACAAACATTTGAGCGCTCCGGGGAAAGTGTTGTATCAGTTGATGGTTAAACCCTCCGCAGTGGTCAATCCAGGGACGCCGCTGGCACAGATCGCCGATATTCGCAAAGCCAAACTCACCCTCTATCTAGGTGCAGAGGAGGCGCAGAGCATCCATAAGAAAAAAATCTATTTAGATGGGAAAATGACTCCGTATACGATCAATCGTTTGTGGAAAATTGCCGATCCCTCAAAACTCTCCAGTTACCGTGCAGAGATTTTGATTTCTCCTCCCTCGCAGTTTTCACATCTCATCAAAGTGGAGTTTAAATGAGTGATGTTACCTCCTGTCCGCTCGATTGTTTCGATGCCTGTCGGATTATGATGACTCCGGAGGGGAAGCTCAAAGGGGAAAAATCCCACCCGATCACTCGTGGTTATTTGTGTCCGAATCTGAACCATTATCATGAGTATCCGCGTATCCAAATTCCCCGTTTTCGAGGCGAAGAGATTACGATGGAAGAGGCGATGAACCGCCTCAAAACACAACTTGAGAACTCCAAACCCCATGAAGTGCTCTATTATCGCGGGAGCGGAAATGTGGGGTTAATGCAGCGTTCTACCGAACACTTTTTCGGAGGGTTCGGTGCCGTTGGTACATCGGGATCATTGTGCGACGGTGCCGGTGAAGCGGGGATTATAGCGGGACGGGGAAAAAACTATCCTCTCTCACCTGAGATGATCGCGAAAAGCGAGGTGGTGATCGTTTGGGGAAAAAATCCCCATACGAGCCATTCGCATCTCCTCCCGTTTGTAGAGGGGAAGATCCTTATCGTCATCGATCCGATGAAAACGGTAATGGCGCAAAAAGCCGATTTGCATATCCAAATCCGTCCTCACGGTGATTTGCATCTAGCACTGTTGTTGAGCCGTTTTGCGATGATCGAGCGGATACACGATGTCGAATTTTGTGAGGAGTTTGCAAGCACTTATGAAGAGTATTATGAACTGACACAAGGTTTGAGGATCAAAGCGACGCTTGAATCGATCGATGTGTCACTGCATCAAATTGGAGAAGTGCTCTCCCTCATCCAAGGTAAAAAGACGGTGATTTTGGTCGGTACGGGGGTACAAAAATACCGTAACGGCGATGAAGTGCTCCGAGCGATTGACGGATTTGCCGCGGTGATGGGACTCTTTGGCAAAGAGGGGTGCGGGGTGAGCTTTTTAGGGAACTCGACCGAATCGCTGGAAATCCCGTTCAACCGATGCGCTAAAAAAGTCCCCAAACCGACCGTTGATTTTGCCCAATACAAGACGGTGTTTGTCCAAGGTGCCAACCCTTTGGCTCAAATGCCCTCATCCGTGCGTGTCGAAGAGAGTTTTGGCAAAGCCCAATTCACCGTTTATTTCGGTCTCTATGAGAACGAAACCTCAAGGTGTGCCGATTTAGTGATTCCCGCGCAAAACTTTTTGGAAAAAAACGACGTTCGCAGTTCGTACGGCGATTTTACCTGTGAAATGATGCCGCAGATTTTGGAGCCTGTATTGGGAATCAGCGAGTATGCTTTGAGCGCTTTTTTGTGTCGCGAATTCGGGATCGCAATCGAGGATGAAG
>JACXUE010000125.1 GCA_014764075.1 Sulfuricurvum sp. | reverse complement strand
AAAAGAGGTTTGTAAAGCAAACTGTTAAGAGCGGCAATAAGGACAAGGAAGACAATCAGTGTGCTGCCAAGCAGCATCGGACTTATATCTAACATACCACCTCCTAAAAGTTGCGTGATTATACAAATTTTAAATTGAAGGGTCGGTTAAACGTGGAGAAATATTAGGAAAGGAGGTTCAAAAATGACTCAATTTGATCATTATCTTTAAAATCAATGGTTAATTTGTAACCTTTTGTCCCATTTTTATAGCCAAGAGCACTTAACCGTGCTTTTAAACGATCAAATCGCAGCGCTTCGTTTGAAGAAACGTGTGCCGACGAGTAAGAAGGGAGCTTGATCCTTTTAACCATGCTTTCAACATCGCGCACGCTCAATTTTTGACCAATTATCGAATCGATCATCATCGCTTGCTCACTCGGTTCCAATCCCAAAATCACTTTGGCATGACCGGCCGTAATTTTTCCATCAATCAAAGCCTTACGCCCTTTCTCGCTCAACTGCAAAAGACGCAATGTATTGGTAATCTGTGTACGGCTTTTATGCACCGTTTGAGACAATTGTTCATGGGTTAATTCATGAACATCGATCAACTCTTGATACGCTTGCGCCAATTCGATGACGTTGAGTTCATCACGTTGAATATTTTCAATCAATGCGTGTTCACGCATCTGCTCTTCACTGACGGAGACCACGATCGCTTTGATGGTTTTATTTTTGGCTAGTTTGCTCGCACGAAGACGTCGCTCGCCGGCTATCAAAACATACCCATCTAAATCTTCCTTGACAACTATTGGTTGCAGTAGACCATGAGCCTTAATCGATTCAGCTAGCTCAACAAGCGATTCCTGATCGAAATGTTTACGTGGTTGATAGGGGTTGGGGCGGATTTTAGAAACGGCTATCTCCTCTACTCCCCTTTTTTTAGGAAGCTCATTCTCATAAGCCTCTTCGATTTCACCGAGCAATGCCCCCAATCCTCGACCCAATGCGGATACTTTCGCCATTTTTTTCCTTTAGGCGATAATCGCGTGCGCCAAATCTTGATACGCCATGGAGCCGCTTGATTTCACATCATAAAGAATCGCCGGTTTTCCGAAACTTGGAGATTCTGCCAACTTGACATTACGGGGGATTACGATGTAATTGTCCGATCTCGTTTTAAAAAGTTTCGCCTGAAAATGTTGACGCAAATCGGCAAAAACCTGACGTGAAAGATTGTTTTGCGCACTGTACATTGTCGGTAAAAACCCTTTAATCGTCAATTTCGGATTGATTGTTTTACGAACCAATTTAACGGTGTTAAGCAACTGAGCCAAACCTTCCAATGCGAAGAATTCACATTGAATCGGGATGATAACCGAATTGGATGCCGAAAGAGCATTGATTGTCATCGGTCCTAATGCCGGAGGTGAATCGATGATGATATAATCGTAATCCTCTTTGACCTGAGCAATCGCCCGTTTTAAAATCAATTCACGCCCTTTGGCGTTATCAGCATCATAATACTCTTTTTCTACCCCGACCAAGCCGATATTCGACGGCGCCAAAAAGAGTTTTGGCAACGACGTTTTAAGAATGATTTCTCGAAGTTTTTTCGCGCCGATCAATACATGATAAATGTTAAACTCATAATTATTCCGATGGTATCCCAAAGAAGTCGTAGCATTGGCCTGCGGATCGGCATCGATTAGTAATACTTTTTTCTCGGCTACCGCTAACGAAGCGGCAAGATTGACGGCGGTGGTGGTCTTTCCCACTCCCCCCTTTTGGTTAGCAATAACAATAACTTCACTCATCGTAAACTAAACATCCTTTGGCCATCGCACTCTAACGATCCGTCTTCACACAAGATGGCTCGCTTTAACGCGATTTTTTCATTATTGTTGTGGGTAAAAAACTCTCTACTATTCTCAAATTCTATCCGGTAATTACTAAAAATCTGCTTCCATGAAGGCAAATTTGCAAACAACTCCGTATACGCTTTTGTTAAATCGTATGGTGCAATCTCTATATCCAATTTTTCAAAATTTTCCGGAGCCGAAACGAGATTGATTCCAATGCCTCCAATCACGATATCATCTACCAAATTGGTGATCACCCCGCCTATTTTTTTCTGATTCAGATAAAAATCATTGGGCCATTTCAACCAAATTTTTGATCCCTTAGAGGAGAGGTACTGTTTCATCAAAAATGCCAAATAGATCGAAGTCGATTCCAATTTGAGATCATCAGGAAGGGTGGAACGTTTTATCGCGATTGAGATAAAAAGATTCCCGCTCTCCCCTATCCATTCGCTTCCACGTGATCCCCTCCCCATAGTTTGAAGCGATGCGCCCACACATATCGGTGGAGAGAATTCACCCGATTTTAGTTTGGAAATCAGATGACTTTGTGTCGAGTCAAGCGAATCAAACCAGTGAATGTCCACACCCAATCCGTTTTCCGTTGAGATAATCAATGACCGATGTCTCTTGTTTAGAGGGAGCCTGAACTCTCATGATGCGTAGAGAACCGCAAGCACATTGGACAACGCAACTCTCTTTATCCGCAGAGAGTATTTCTCCGGCAACGCCGTTGCTTTGGGTTTCTACCAACTGCATCTCTTTAATTTTCAATCCTGATTCAAGGAAAATTCCCGGCCATGGAGTATAAGCACGATAACGGTTATATATATCTCCGGCATCACCAAAATCGATCAAACCGTCTGATTTGAGGATTTTTTTGCAGTGTGTCGCTTCCGCATCGTTTTGAGCCGTTGCCGTTTGTCGATCCCAATGGCGAATCACATCAAGAGTCAAATCGACGGCGCATGCCGTTAAACGGTTATAGAGCGACTCTACCATTTCGTCTGGAGCAATATCAAGTGTCTCGATTTTGATAATTGAGCCTGTATCAAGCCCCTCATCCATCCACATTGCAGTGACTCCGCTTTGTGCGTCATTATTGAGCAAACTTTGCTGAATCGGGCTCGCACCCCGATAATGAGGAAGAATGGAGGCATGGAGATTGACACACGGTACATACTCTAAAATGTCTTTGGGGAGAATTTGTCCATATGCTGCGACAATGATCATATCGCAAGGGGTAGAAAGAACCTCGGAAACAGCACTCTCATCGCTTAGACGACCTGGCTGCCTAACGCCAATGCCAGCAGACTCTGCTTTTACCTTTACAATCGGAGGGGTTAGCACCCCTTTACGCCCTACTGGCTTATCGGGTTGCGTATAGACACTAACCACCTCAATATCATCAGCTTCAATCAAAGCTTCTAAAATAGAGGCGGCGTAATCGGGTGTCCCCATAAAGATGATACGGGTCATTAGTGATCCTTAGCAGCTTTAAATAGACTGCCTCCACGATGTTCGCCATCAATCAAAAAACTTTTGGCATCTCTCAAATCAAATCCGCTCGCCAAAAACATAGCACCGCCCCGTTTGAGAAGAAAATTGGCCGCTTTGAGTTTCGTTACAATCCCACCCGTGGCGAAATTATGGTTCGGATTGACCTCCATCATCAGCTCTTCGGCGGAAATCGCCTCAATGCGCTTTCTTGCTTTCGCATCGCTATACGTGCGAGGGTCTTTGTCGTAATAGGCGTCAATATCGGAGAGGATAAT
>JACXUE010000124.1 GCA_014764075.1 Sulfuricurvum sp. | reverse complement strand
ATAACCGTTTTATCCGCTTCGATCATGGAGAGAAAAGACTCTAAAATCGTGGCGTAATCTTCGGTGTTTAGAGCCATATTGCACGTACTATTTCCAAATCCGGGCAGATCGATATAAATATGCCGAAATTGTTTAAGATGGCTACCAAAAGCGTGCTTCATCAGTTTTTTATGCGATCCCCACCCATGAAGAAAAATCAGATCGATATGGGCGGTTGGATTTAGAATCTCATAGCTGATCGAAAAAGTGTGCTGTTTGTACTGGAGAGACTTGATGGCCACGCTTATTTCCCTTTGGCTTGAGAAATCGAGTGGATATAGTCGTATTTTACCCGAATCGATTTGTTCTCCGGCAATGCCCCTAAGAGTTTTTGGATCCCTCCGCTGAAATTATCAAACAGATAGTTTGCCATCGATCCTGGGATCGGATTGATTTCGTTGAGATACACTTCTCCCTCGATCTCAAAAAAATCACAACGGATCAATGCCCCCTCAAACAACGGAAAATAAATTTTGGCAAATGATTCTCGCAATTGGGTCACCAACGCATCGCTCACCGCCGCATGTTCGACACTTCCGGACCGTGAAAAATCGAGGTATTTTTTCTCAAAATCGAGAAATTCCGCTTTTTGAGGCTCTTCGACGATGGAGTAGGTGATCTCGCCGCGTGCACTGAAACCGGCAAGATTATACTCTTTGACCCCCGCGATAAACGGCTCGATCAACACCACACTGTCAAATTCGAAGGCAACATCCAGCGCGTAATCAAGTTCGCTCGCTTCACGGACGATGCTCACCCCAATCGAGCTTCCCAAACGGGCAGGTTTGATGACAAACGGATAGGCGGTATTGATGGTGCGTGGATCGTTTTTGTGCAAAATTTCATACGGAAGCATTTTAACTCCGACCGACTGTGCAAACCACTTGGTATAGTGCTTGTCGAAACTGAGCAATGAGGCCTCTTTACGAGGTCCGATGAACGGAATATGGAAAAAGTCCAGCATCGATGCGAGGGTTCCGTCTTCTCCGTCACCGCCGTGAATCAGATTCAATACCGGCATATCGTGTTTTTTGCTTCCAAAAAGTCCGCGCTGTTCAAATCCGCCGTTGGTGATAAAGAGTTGCGTCATTTTTTTGTGTTCGCCGCGCGAAAAGGTGATCGCTTTCATTTTGGAGGGTTCGATCAAATAAAACAAATGATCCTGATCACAGAAAATAAAGCTAAGATCGAATGTCGACTCGAGTTTCCCTTTGACGGTAATCGCACTAACGATGCTGATCTCATGTTCATAACTGGCTCCACCGAATAAAATGGCTAATTTCATAATCTACAATCCTTTTTAAAGTTTTTGAAGTTGTTTCAACGCCTCTTTGACCAGCGTCGGTGTGTCGGTTGCATGAGACTGGCTCAGCGCTTTGGCGATCTGCTCTTTTTTAAATCCGAGCGATTCGAGTGCCATCATCGCCTCGGTTGCGGCGGAGGAAGCGATCGGAGCCGAATTTAACAAAACCGCATCGAAACCGGCAAGCTCCACCATAATTCGCGCCGCACTTTTAGGTCCGATCCCCGGAACTTTTTTCAATGCATTGACATCTTTGGCTGAAATAATACCCGCAAACTGCTCCGGCGTAAAAGTCGAACAAATCGCGAGAGCCGCTTTGGGTCCGATTCCGTTGATTTTGAGCATCCCCTCAAAGAGCACTTTTTCACTTTTTTGGGCAAATCCATAAAGTTGCTGCGCATCTTCACGTATCACGTGATGGATATGGAGCCGAACCTTGTCCGATCCGATAGAGCTGTAGGTGTTAAGGGATATAAACACCTCATAAATAACGCTGCTGACGTTTAAATGGAGCGATGTCGGCTCTTTGAATTCGACAATCCCCTCTAGTCCAATAATCATTTTGCCAACACCTTGATTGAAAATTCCCCCTCTTCGTCCTCAAAAAGCCCCAAGATTTTCTCTTCGCTGTTATGGACAGGGACATAAAAAATTTCGATCGGCGGATCGATCAGTTTAAAAACGATCTCGTTATGGTTGCGCCATCGGTCGTGATTGATGATACGTGCTTCAAAAATCTCGTTTTGGAGTGCTGTATGTTTCTCACTTAAAAAAGCGTATTGATCTTCTTTGGTTTTCAACTCTTTGCGTAAGGATTCGATTTTCTCTTTAAATTGAATATTTTGCTGATATTTTTGGACAAAAGTGGAGGGCATTTTGATACCGTTAGCCTTGTAATGGGCTAATTTTTTCTTTAGATCCTCCATCGCTGGAGCGTTCTCTATCCATGTCTGTTCATACCCCGAAAGCTCTTTTTGGATCTCTTTTATCGCTTGTTTCACTTGTGCCATTTGTTGGGAACGCTCTTGAAGTGTTTCAGCCGACTCCCCCAGCAACGGATCGATGATAAATTGATTTTCCCCGCCTTGAAATTTTTGAATCTCAATCCGTTGTGATGCGGTCATTTTAACATGCGATCCGAGCATCTCAATCATAATCTCTTTGGCTCTGATTTTTCCCCCTGTCGCTTGAGAGACGCTCACTTTGTCGGCTTCAACAATCCCGTGTTCCAAACGGGTGATGTGAACCTGTTTACCGTACGCCGTCCCTTTGTGAATATTGATCGTCAGTTCATCGGCACTGATTATAGCGCTTTGATGAACTTGCCCCTCAATGACCGCTTTTTTGGCTGTTACTTTGGCATTTGGACCAATATTTCCGTCAATATTGATCACATTGACCGTCACCTCCATCCCCATCCCAATCGCATCTTTGAGAACATCTTTTTCCTTGACGTTGATAGAGACATCGGCATCGAGCTGCGTTTCGATCGATCCGGTCGTTTTGAAGCTGATCTCAGTCACTTCCACTTCGGTTTTGATGTCATAAACACCACCCTCAAACGTCACATACCCTCCGGCTCCCGCACGATACTCGATGCTTTTGGGAGTATCGATCACCACAATTTTTTCGCCGATTCCAAAGGTAGGTTCATGTTTCACAATTGGCTCTTTGGGGAGTATAAACTCCCCTCGACAGTTGCGCCCGTTTTCCCCTTTGCGCGGTTTGATATACTCGATTAATAATTCATCTTTCACCGCACTGATCAGATACCCCCGGTTGGAATAATCGATTCTCCCATGCTCATCCATATTTTGACGTTTCGTCTCATAATGGAGAATCAGCTTATCATTCACCGTCTCGACAGGTTCATACCCTTGCGCAATAACATAACGCTCTTGAGTATCGAAATGGAGAGTCTCCTGAATCCGGATTTTGGCCAAAAGTTCACTCAGATTCGAAATCATCACGGAGTCAAAAAGTCCGATCATGAGATTCGCCCGAAGCATTTTTTTATTGATGATATGGATTAAATCTTTTTGAAATTCATCGTAATAGTTTGCGGTACTTCCCGCTTTGATCATCAAATAGATTTTGCACAACGTCGAATTGCCGGCAATGGACATATCTAAAGAGTCCAGCGGGTGCTTTTTCATAATCGAGAAAATTTCGATTTCGTGTACCTGTTTGAGCTCAAATTTGGGATTGAGCATTTGTTCTTCTTTAATATCTTTGATCTCATCGGCGGAGAGCTCAATCCAATCATCCGAACCGCTATCGGACATTTTGCAGAACGTTTGAGTATTCATCAGATCAAAATCGAGGCTATGGACAGGG
>JACXUE010000123.1 GCA_014764075.1 Sulfuricurvum sp. | reverse complement strand
AAAAAAAGGATGAAGAAGAACTCGACCGTCTGTTGCTCTCCGATCGTCTTGAGCAGGCGATACTCCACGCCGATCTTCATCGCCACTCCATCGCTGTTGCCTACATCGATTTAGACGGATTCAAAGAGGTAAACAACCGCCACGGTCACAATGTCGGGGATCAGCTTCTTCAGCTCGTCTCACCTCGAATGCTCAACCCAATCCGAGGGCTGAGTGGTATTGAGATTGACGAAATAAAAAGCGCTATCGTGGTTGCGTGATTTGATTTTTTGGTACAGGGGTGAGAGTTCATTGGGTGTAGGGATGCAGATGGAGGTACAGCCGACATACCCAAAATAGAGGAGAACCGTTTTGGATTTCTCATCCTCTAAAAACCACGGTTCGATACCCCCTTTTTGGGTCCCTACCACTCCCCCTTTCTCCCCTAAAAAATGGGCAAATAAAGGAAACAGGAACAGAAACATGACGACACCGAGTAACAATAGACTGGCAATCATTTTTTGTTTCATAATAGCACCATTATTGCCACTATAACTACAAAAAGTCCTTAAAGACACCCTATTCTTTAAAACTCTTTTGAAGCCAGTAAGCGTATAAAGGTATCGCTGTAATGCTCATCAAACTGATGTGCCATCTGTTGCTTCATTAACAATAGTGCTTCATAACTCGAATAATTGACACGATACGTTCGACGGGCTGTCAATGCATCAAAAACGTCACATATACCGATAATGCGGGCAAATTTCGGGATCTGTTTACCACGCAATCCTTTGGGATACCCTTGACCATCGAGTTTTTCATGATGATAGAGAACCGCATCGAGGATTTTAGGGGTGGTTACTCCATTTTTTTGGAGGATCTCAACCCCGACTTCAGAGTGGGTTTGAATCAAATTAAATTCTTCCTCATCCAAACTGGAAGGTTTAAGCAGTAACGCTTGATCGATTCGTATCTTACCGATATCATGGAGTAGTGCTGCATATGCAAGTTGATTCAACTCCACTTTTGGTAATCCGATCGATTTTCCCAGTACAACCGAGAAAAATGCCACATTAGTGCTGTGATGGTGGGTGGTATATTCATCAGGCATTAACTGCAATAGATTTGGCATGATAGCCAACTCACTCCATTCAATCGCCTCGACCATGAAATGGATACACTTCTCCACCGCCGATAGGGGAAGATGTTCATTTTCCTCGTTAAATATTGCCTCCATCAGTAATGCACTCATGTGATAGACTAACTCTATTTTTTTAAATGCGTTGGGCGCGGCATCGAATTTTTCGGGGAGTTTCATCACCTGAGGCAAAACGCTCTGAAGCGTTATTTCCTCAATCGCTATAATTTTTTCCTCTTGCAATCCATGAATTTTTTGATAACTATGAAATGCCTCTTTGTCATCAAGGGTGATGTAGAGTTTGTCGTTTTGGCGTACCTTGTGTGCCAAATCACTCGTGATAAGCGTCCCCGATTCGATGATGATGACGAAATCGTCAAAACGCTTGATATAACAATCAAACGTGAGGATACTCCCCTCCACAATCATGTGCGGATCGATAGAGGTATATTTATGATTTATGATTCTTCTGACTATTTTATGCATTAATAAACGACTCGGTTCCTTCCGCTGTTTTTTGCCTCATAGAGGAGCTGATCGACACGGTTGAGGAGGTGATCCGCATCCTCGTTCTCCTCCAATGTTGCGACTCCGAACGAGCAGGTGATATTCCCCACCCCTTCAAAATATTTTTCACTTATCATGACGCGCAGCATCTCGGCGACGTTAATCGCTTCATCCAACTTTGTTTGGGGGAGGAGTATCACAAACTCCTCTCCCCCCCAACGTGCGACGATATCACTGAGACGAATCCGTTGGCGAACGGAGTCTGCAATCTCTTGCAACACCCGATCTCCCGCCAAATGGCCGTAGGTATCATTGACATCTTTAAAATGGTCGATATCGAAAAAAATAATCCCGAGACTTTTTCCGTTACGTTGCGCGACGTTGATCTGATGCTGATAAACCGTTTTAAAATGGAGCCGATTAGGGATTTGGGTCAACGGATCCATCATGCTCTGATTTTGCATCGTCGAGATATCGCTGAAAATAACGACATAACGAATGTCATCGTTCACTTTCAGCGCCGAAATCCGAACTTCAAAAACCGTTGTTATCTCCCCTACGGTGATTTTGGCTTTATGACTTTTGTGCGGGTGCATCAACATATATTCGGTCCAACGCTGATCATCATGCATCGGCATGAGATAATCATCCGTATCTCCTGGTTCGAAATATTCGTAGACACAGCTATGTTCTTGTTTGAACGATTCGACGCTCCTGTACCCTAAATACCCCAAAAGCGATCCATTGGCGGCGATGAGTTCCTTGCCGTCGGTAACAATGACGGGAGTCGGAACCGAATCGAGGATCATTTGGGCGTAGCGCTGCTCGAAACTCATTTTATCCATGACATAGGTGTATATTCTATCAACCGTAAAAACCATCAGAACGATCAAAGCGAATACAATCATAATAGAAGCGATAATGATATGACGGACATGGGCATCAAAATCGCTCGAAGAGCGGATAAACATAATCGCACCGATCGGTTTGGCGATAAAATCGTTAACATTGAGGATATTGACATCATAGGTATGATTGGCGTATTTCACGACACTGTTGCCCAAATCGGTATGATTTTGAGCATAAGATTCGATGAATGAACGGTGTACCAATGGAATATCGATCCCGATGTATTTTCCGACTTCGATACGGTGTTCAATCCGACCAAATTTCCCTAACATCGACTTATCGACAAAGAAAAACGATTCATACCCCGCGAAACGACGGATTTTGTCGGTAAAATAGGGAGAAGCAACCCCAAATTCAACCGCGCCTATATAAACCCCTCGATCAAAAGCAGGAACCAAAATACGAAACGCCAATCCCTGTCGCCCTTCCTCGAATCCGAAAACACCTCGTTGCGTTTTATGGGCATACGCAACCATTGGACGTTGATCGGCAATCCGATCCCCATAAACATCCGGCTGATGAAGGCGCAACAACGACGTACCGTCGGCGTTGTGAAACTGCATCAGCACCAACCACGGGTTTTCCCGTTGCAATACTGCCCAACGTGGGGCAACAAGGGCATAAAGTTGGTCATGATTTCGTTCACGAAACGCCTTGATCGTTCCATAGGATCGAAGATTCACTTCAGCTCGGGAATGATAAAAAGAGACCGTATCATTGATCGTTTCGGTATAGGTTCGATGAACTTGGTCATACCCTTCAATGAGCCGCTTTTGGTTGCTTTGAGCATCATAATGGAGATTATAAAACGTAACGACCGAGGAGACCAAAACGATTAGTAAGCTGAGTATAAGGATGATTTTGGTTTTTGGATATGTCATTCAATCCTCCTTATGAAGTGCAATAATTTTCAAACGCTTCGATTATGCTGATCGTCTTTGATTTTTGCAATGTTTTCTCTAAATTGATCATAAAGATAATGACGATGTTTCAGATACATAACGACGGCGACGCTCACCGAAGAGAGAATAATCAATACCGTAAACGCGGGCATGAGTTGCTGGACGAGGGATTTCAATGATTTTCTGATTCGATCGTACGATCTGGAGAAAAAAGGGAAATTTGTTTTCACGCCCACGCTGCTTTGTCTAAAAATGTTATTGTTCTAAAT
>JACXUE010000122.1 GCA_014764075.1 Sulfuricurvum sp. | reverse complement strand
AAACAGATGCCGAGGTAAGGTATTTTGTTTTCACGGGCGTATCGGATAGCCTGAATTTTCCCCTCTACTCCACGATTACCGAAACCGCCGGCAACGAGAACCGAATCACAATCGGCGAGAAGGGCTTCAGCCCCTTGCGTTTCGATTTTCTCTGAATCGACCCAGTTGATCTGAACACGGGTATCCAAGTGCGCTCCGGAGTGGATGAGTGCTTCGATGAGTGATTTGTACGACTCTTTGAGTTCCAAATATTTCCCGACGAATCCGATTGTGATGAGGTGCTTTGGGGAGACGATTTTTTTGACTAGACTATCCCATTGTTCCATATCGGGTTTGAGTTCACCCAATGAGAGCTCTTTTGCGATCGGAGTAAGGATATTTTGTTGTAAAAAGCTAAGTGGAACCGCATAAATCGTCTGCTCGTCTATCGCTTCGATGATGCTGTCCGCGCTGACGTCACACGCAAGCGCCAGTTTTTTCTTGAACGTTTTCGGGAGGCGCTCTTCGCTACGGGCGATAATCATTTGCGGCGTGATCCCGATACGGCGGAGCTCTTGAACCGAATGTTGGGTTGGTTTGCTTTTGTGCTCGCCCGCCGCTTTGATAAACGGGATGAGGGTAACATGGATAAAAAAGGTCCCCTCAACCTCGTCATCGTGTTTCATCATGCGGATCGCTTCCATATACGGCAACCCTTCGATGTCTCCGACGGTACCGCCGAGTTCGACGACGAGGATCTCATGCCCCTCACCCGCTTTTTTGATCCGATCGACGATTTCACCGACGATGTGGGGGACGACTTGGATCGTTTGACCCAAATAGCCGCCGCTGCGTTCGCGTTCGATAACGGAACTGTAGACCTGTCCCGTCGTGAAGTTGCTCGTACGTAAAAATGAGGTATTGAGAAAGCGCTCGTAGTTTCCGATGTCGAGGTCGGTTTCGGCTCCATCTTTGGTAACGAATACCTCTCCGTGCTCCAAAGGACTCATCGTTCCGGGATCGACGTTAATGTAGGGATCAATTTTGAGCATACCCACTTTTTTGCCTGAGTGATTGAGTAACGCCCCGATACTGGCGGCGGTGATACCCTTGCCGAGTGAACTTAAAACTCCGCCGGTCACAAAAATATACTTAGTCATACGTTTATCCTTACAAGAACGAATCCGAAAAATGGGGTTAAATGGGCGTTTTTGCCCAAAATAGAGCTGTTTTCGTCACTATTATTAAGGTACGTATTATATACTTTGAACGCTTATAAAAATGTTTGAAAAATTGGAAATTCATGGAATCTGCTCTTCATTACGTGACCATTGCCCTTGGTCTTTCGATCGTCTTGAACCTCATATTAAAACGACTAGGGATATCTCAAATCATCGGATACATTGTCACCGGGGTAACGGTCGCTTATGTGTTTGATCTTCGTCACATGGCCGATTCCCATACGCTGGAGATGATTGCCGAATTTGGGGTTGTCTTTTTGATGTTTACGATCGGATTGGAGATCTCCTTGCAGCGTCTTTCGACGATGAAAATCGACGTATTTTTCAACGGTTTTTTGCAAACAACTCTGACAGCAACCCTCTTTTTTGTTGTTGCAATTTGGATTTTTCATTTTGATTTTGCTACTTCGCTCATCGTTTCGATGGCATTGTCCCTCTCCTCTACGGCCGTAGTGCTCACTTATCTCAAATCGACCAAAGAGATCGCCCGCCCATACGGACAAAAATCGACCGGTATTTTAATTTTTCAGGATATCGCGGTTATCCCAATCTTGATTTTGATCGGGTTTTTGAGTTCGGATGGTAAAAATATCGGCGATGTTTTGATCCAAACCCTCTTCAGTGCGATTGTTATTGTGGGGCTTTTATTCATTGTCGGCAAGCGGGTGATGGCGTGGTTGCTCCATTTTTCCTCCAGCAGCGAAGTTGATGAGCTGTTTATGGGCTCGGTGCTAGTGATTGTCGTCGCCTCATCACTGCTTGCGTCGTATGCGGGATTCACTTATTCGCTGGGGGCATTTGTTGCGGGGATGATCATCGCCGAGACCCGTTATCATCATAAAGTTGAGACCGATATCGCACCGTTTAAAGATCTTTTGTTGGGGACATTCTTTGTCACCGTCGGGATGAAAATCGACCTTTCATTGCTTATGACCCATGCGTTAGAGATTTTTGGGATGGTTTGTGCGGTACTTTTGATCAAAGCTTTGGTAATTTTCGGTGTCGTTCGGATCCATTCGCAGGGGAAAATTGCTTTTAAAACCGCTGTTGCCCTCTCTCAGATAGGGGAGTTTTCGTTTGCGATTTTCGCATTGGCAGATAATTATAAGTTAATCCCCACAGAGTTGTCTCAACTATTGGTCTTGGTTGTTGTTTTGTCCATTGTTGTAACCCCCTTTGTGTTAACTCATTTATCGAAAATGAGCAGTTATTTTTTCAAAGATGTCAGTATTACCGAGACTTTTGCGATGTTGCCAGGACGTAAAAATCATATTATTGTCTGCGGGTACGGTGTCGTTGGAAAATTCGTTGCGAAAGCACTTCGCGCTAGGGGGGTTGACTACGTTGTTGCCGATAACAGCTATAAGCATGTCGAAGAGGCGCTTAAAGACGGACAGGAGGTCTATTTTGGGGATATGTCCAAAACGGCGATTCTTGATAAACTGTGTACTAAAGATGCGGTGGGTGTCATCATTACCCTTGATAATTTAGAGAAAAAGAAGCTTATTTGCGAAACCATTGTCCGTTACTCGCCGAATGTCAAATTGGTGGTCAAAGTGGTGAGCCTTGAGGAGAAGCGGGAGCTTCGCGAACTTCCGATCTCGATTACGATCGACGGGAAAAAAGAGGTAGCGGCTCGCCTTGTGAGCGAAGCACTTCACTGTACTCTCGATTAAATCCTCTTTATGTGATAATAATGTGATAATATAAAGTTCTGTTATGATATAGAGAATGAAGTGACCCAAGAGAGTACCTACTTCGGGTCACTCCAAAACCGTTGGATGGAGTCGATTTCAGATTCAAAAACAAATCGAGAAGATTGTGAACGCGTTGTTGAGGCGGTAAAACGTGAATTGGAGGCGCGCCAAGTCAAAGAGGGTGATATTTTAGCGGAATGTCGCGACGGTGCCGATCCACTTTATCTTGAAAATGATGAAGACGCTCGAGAAAAAAATTACCGAGTCGCCGTAACGCTGTATGCCACTAAAATAGAACACAAAGTTCAAAATGTTGCCCCTAAACCAAAACCATCACCGGTAGTTGCTAAACCTATGGTGGCGGCACCTCCGCCGCCGGCTCCAGTGCCGGTTGTTCCGGCAAAACCGGTAGAGCCAGATAGTGATGGCGATGGCGTACTCGACAACAGCGATCAATGTAAAAATACCCCAAAAGGGTATAAGGTGGACGAAAAAGGGTGTCCTACTGAAGTGACGTTGCATATCAATTTCGCAACAGCATCAGCAAAAATTCCTATCAGCGCTTCAAAAGATATAGCCGATTTGCTTGGGTTTATGAAAGAGTACCCTGCGTATTCCATCGATATCGTGGGGCACACGGATAGTGTCGGTGAGTCTACATCGAATCAGATTCTCTCTGTTAAACGGGCAAAAGCTCTTGAGAATACGTTGGTTCTTGCAGGGATCAGTGCCAATCGTATCATTAAACTGTTGGCTTCAAGGGTGCAATTTTATGACATTTGATTCAATTTATTGGCATTCTTTCTACATTGTAGTATAATAACCAAAAGTATGACAAAGGATATATGTATGACAGCAAGAGTTGGAGTAAGAGAGATTACAAGGAATTTTAATATTGTTGAAAACTATGAGTATGTAGAGATAGAAGATAAGAAAAATCATATACTCAAAGGTCTTTTTGTAACGGCTGAATATGCAGAAGATGTAAAAGAGTTTTTGGATAAAAAAATCGCTGATAGAAAAAAAGCAAGGCTAGATAATATATTGCCATATGTAGGGATGGTAAGTGGTGCGTTCAAAGATTATACTTCACAAGAGATCAAAGCACTAAAAGCAGAAAAATACAATGGATAAAAAAATATTTTTTGACACAAATATCATTATAGATATTTTAGATGAGGGGAGATTATTTCATCAAAAAGCCAAAGAAACACTTCTTAAAATCATCGATGAGGATTACGAGATATATGCGAGTGAAGATATGCTGAGTACGGTGTATTATATTTTAAAAGGGAACTTGCAAGTTTTGCATTTTTTCAAAAAAATCTTACAAGATTGGCATATAGTATCTTTTGGAGTTGATGGTATCAATGAAGCAATCGATTTTTGTTTACAAAATGGCGGTGACCTTGAAGATACTATGCAATGTATTTGTGCGAAAAATAATGGCTGTAAACTATTTCTTACAAACGATAAGAAATTTGTAGATTGTGGAATAAATATTATCAATTATGAGAAGTTTTTAGAGAAATAAAT
>JACXUE010000121.1 GCA_014764075.1 Sulfuricurvum sp. | reverse complement strand
TAGGGGGTTGTATGGGTGAAAAGCGTTAAAAAAGCCAACTGCTTGGCTTTTTTAGCTTTGGAACCGAGCCGATATGTGTTAGCATCGGCAAGGCTGTCCTTAACACTTTACGGGCTTTGAGCGTAAAGTGCGTAACATCAGTTACTAAAATAAGATAAACTCACATTAGAAAAAGGGGTGAAACAATGAGTGATGCACTACAACAAATCCGTCGTGAAATCGCGAAAGTCGTTGTCGGACAGGAAAAAATGATCGACGGGTTGTTGATCGGGTTGCTGTGCGACGGTCACATATTGATCGAGGGGATTCCGGGGCTGGCGAAGACGACGACGGTCAAAGCACTGTCGCAATCGCTCGGATTGGGGTTTAAGCGGGTGCAGTTCACCCCCGATTTGCTACCGAGCGACATTTTGGGGGCTGAAGTCTACGATCCGCAACATAATGGGTTCAAGATCAAAAAAGGGCCGATTTTTACCAATCTTCTCCTCGCCGATGAGATTAACCGTGCCCCTGCCAAAGTGCAATCGGCACTGCTGGAGGTGATGGCGGAGCGACAGGTGACCCTAGGAGATGAGAGTTTTCACCTTGCATCGCCGTTTCTCGTTATGGCAACCCAAAACCCGATTGAAAACGAGGGGGTTTATCCTCTCCCCGAAGCGCAGCTTGACCGGTTCATGCTCAAAATCAACGTTGGGTACAACACCCCTGATGAAGAGCTCTCCATTGCACGGCGTATTTCGAGCGGCGGTGCGGAGAGTATCGATGCGGTGATCACCTCGGATGGGTTGTTGCAACTCAAAGAGAAAGTTAAATCGGTTTATATCGACGAACCGGTCGAAAAATACATGATCGATCTGGTCACCGCAACCCGCGAACCGGAGCGGTTCGCTCTGGGGGAGATCAAAAAATATCTCCAATTTGGTGCCAGCCCCCGTGTCAGTATTGATATGTTCAAAGCTTCTCGTGCCGTCGCTTTTTTACGGGGACGGGAGTTTGTGAATCCTTCAGATGTGATTAGTATCGCCAAGGAGTTGATGCGTCACCGTCTTGTCCTCTCGTATGAGGGTGAGGCCGAGGGGATCACCACCGATGAGTTGATTGAGAAAATCATCAAAGTAGTCCCTGTACCGTAATGAAAAACAGCCGTCAAATTCTCATCAAAGCGCGCCGTCAGATCATAGGGGATCGGATTGGAAACAACCCCTCGATGTTTCGGGGGGAGGGGTTCGATTTTATCGAACTGCGTGAATACGTCAGCGGCGATGATACCCGCCACATCGACTGGAACGTCACCGCAAAGATGGGAAGGCCTTATGTCAAAGTGTTTCGGGAAGAGCGGGAATTGAACGTCCTCACCGTCGCACTGCTGGGTGGGGGACTCTATTTTGGGAGTATCAAGCCTAAAATCGAGAGTGTCGCCGAAGCGGTCGCCCTCATCGGGTACTCGGCGGTTGCCAACGGGGATGTGTTTGGGCATTGCAACTACTCTGAAGTTTTACGCGATGAGATTCGTCCTGCCAAAAAGCGCTTTTCGGTGCAGCAGGGAGTGCAGAGTATCCTCAGTGCCGAGATTTTGAACCGCCGTGTCGATATGGCTCATGCGATCAAAGAGCTTTACCGCCGGACAAAGCGTAGGTCGTTGATCGTATTGATCGGCGATTTTTTCGAGATACCCGATGTGCGGCTGTTGGCTCGTAAGCACGAAGTGGTGTGTATCGTCGTCCGTGACCGTGTCGAAGAGAACCCTGGGGTGATGGGCTACACCGCCCTCATCGATCCCGAAAGCGGTGCGGTACTGGAGGGGGATTTCAACGAGCGAAGCGCCAAGCGTTATCATGAGCGTGTCCATGCCCATGATGTCGAACTCTTTGAGACGTTCCGCTCATCAGGGGTGAGGGCTACGAAACTCTATACAGACGGTAATCCGATTGTGACGCTGCGTCGATTGTTTGAGGGGAGAGTATGAGAGACGCGAATATCCCGATCAATGACATCGCCCCGCTGGTAGAGATTCACGACTACTCGTTTTATTATTTTTTGGGTGTGCTGATTCTCGTTTCGGTCGTCATTGCGACACTTGTGTTGGCGGTGATAAAACAGTGGAAAAAACGCCAGCACGATACCCGTCATCTTATGATTGAGAAGCTTCAATCGGTTGATCTGAGCGATCCGAAACACGCCGCCTACACGATCAGCGAGATCGGCCGTTTTTTTGAACACGACAACGAGCGAACCCATAAAGCGTACCACAACCTCTTTGAGCGGTTGGAACCCTACAAGTACGCTCCTCACGTTGATCCTATCGATGAGGAGACGTTGGGGTATTATCGCCTCTATCTTGAGATCATCGATGTTTGAAGGGATCTATTTTCAGTTTCCAAAACTCGCTTTTCTCCTTTTTTTCTTTTTGGCGTGCGCATCGCTGTGCCCCCTTCGTCCCAACCCGATCTATTTTCCGAATTTGCCCTTTTTTAATCGTGATGAGACAAAGCCGCCGTTATGGATGTGGGTTGCCAAATGGCTTATGATTTCGATGCTGATCGTAGCGCTCATGTCCCCAGTGCGTGAGATTCCGCAGGAAAGCCCTGGGTACGATATACTCATCGTTCTCGATCCCCGCTCCATTACCCCTCAAAACATCGAACGGGTTCGTACCTTTATACAGCAGCGCCCCGAGGATCGGATCGCTCTGTATGTACCATATGAATCTCCCCTCATGATTCCGCTAAGTCGTGATCATGATCGGATCACCTCGATGGCGGCGCAATTGGAGCCTTCGGAAGTTTCGGGAAAAATCACCCGTGAGATTGAGCGTTTTTTTGCTACCTCGGAGGAGGGGATGGGGTGGGTGTTGATTGTTTCTGAAAATCCCAAAGAATGGGTTCGTTCTCTCCCTATAGGGATCGATATCACCACAATCGATCCCGTATCGGATTGGGTAAATGCAGCCGATCGCAACCATCTTCCCTTCATGGTGATGAATAACCGTAAATATTTTGAGTATTTTTACATTTACCCCCTCTTTATCGGATTTTTGGCAATGCTCGCCTATCTGTTCGGGCGTAACCAAAAGGGGTTGTCGTGAGTTTTTTGCATAGCGAATTTCTCTTTTGGCTTTTGGTGCCGACGCTGATACTTTTTTATTTTTGGGTGACCCAAAAACCGCTTCACCACCGCTGGCTGAGTGAGACGATGCTTGAGCGTCTCAAAGCCCCCGAAACGTCGATGAACCTCAAAGGTCGAAATATTGTTTTTTTGATAGCCTCAGTATTGTTGATCGTTGCGATGGCTCAACCGGTGCTCATAAACTCCACTCCGATTCGGGGAGGATTGCTTCACATCGTAATCGCCATTGAAACGGGGGGAAGCGAAGAGAGGGTTGAAAAAAACCGCCAAATGGCGTTGCAGAGTCTCTATGCGGCATTCGGAGAAGAGATTGAACTGATCGCATTTGATCAGACCCTCTATTCGATTGCTCCGCGCAGTAACGACGGGTGGATTTTGGGGGAGCTAATCCGAAACCTCAAACCCTCCTCATCGACATCTTCGGAAGCATCAGTACAAGAAAAATTGTTGAACTATGATGCGGATATGAAAATCATCGTCTCTTCCGAAGCGGTCGAACAAAACGGTATGGTGTCGGTGAGCGAAATGGAGGATGTTGATAAAGTGCATGAAGCGCTGAGCGATTTACGGGAGAAGCATCGGCTTCAAGAGCATATTCCCCTCTTTTA
>JACXUE010000120.1 GCA_014764075.1 Sulfuricurvum sp. | reverse complement strand
CGGGCTTTGAGCATAAAGTGCGTAACATCTGTTAGTAATCGATAATCAACGAAGCCAAAAAGGTTCTATCGGTTCTGAGCGATGGCGGTGGAGGGGTGTTGACGTAATCGATTTTGTAACTGATACCCATCGATAGGGAAGAGTTGATTTTCGTTTCAATAGCGGTTTTACCGTAAAAGAAATAGCGCTCCGTCTGTTCAAGGTTGATCCGATAAGTCGCCTCTTGGATAAATTTAAGATTTTCTTGGATCTGCCAGTGATAAATTACCCCTAGTTTGCTTGAAAAATAGCTATCGGAAGGGAGTTTTTCAGGCTTGTCCTGTCCATAGAGAATATTAGCTTGCAAATCGAGTTTGTGACTCGTGGAGTCGATCGCTTTGACCCCCATCCCTGGTCCGGTGTATAGCTGATAATCAAACCCGCTAAATCGGTCCTCTTTATAGCCGATGAGATAGTTGATCGAGGCTCTGGGGTAAATTTGGTAATCGTAGTTGAATTCGCTCGACCATTTGTCTTTCGACGTTTTACCGCTGTCGGTCGATTTATACATATCGGCATGGAGACGGAACACATGTTCGTCCCACTGTTTTTTTGCCGATCCTTCAAATGCCAATGACGTTGTATTGGTATTCCCTTTGGTATTGATGTAAGAGAACTCACTGTGGGTGATGATCGGCGTCTCCTCCGCACCTAGAAAACTGCCTATCGTCACGATGCACAAAATCCCTTGACGAATCATAATTCCCCTCTTTTGACATGCAGATCCATCTGCGGAAACGGAACCGTGATATGGTGTTTATCAAATTCAAGCTTAACCAATTCGGTAATCTCGAAAAGGGTATCCCAATAGTGCTCTACCGCTACCCAAGGACGTACAATCAATTGCACCCCATCGCGCTCCAACGCTCCCACGGCAACGACAGGCTCGGGGTCTTTGAGTACTTTCTCATGCGATTGCAAAACATTCATCACCACCTCTTTGGCCAAACGTAAATCGTCTTTATAGTCGATTTGAAACGTCATGTCGATACGGCGGGTACTATTCCCCGTATAGTTGATGATATTACCGGCGATGAGTGCACCGTTAGGGATAACGATCGAACGGTTATCGGCAGTCGTGAGGGTCGTCGAAAAAAGATTGATCGATCCAACATTCCCCATAACCCCGGATGCCTCGATGAAATCGCCCACTTTGAACGGACGAAAAAAGATAATCAGAACCGCCGCGCCGACATTGGCGAGGGTGTCTTTAAGAGCCAATCCGATCGCCAGACCTGCCGCGCCGAATATCGCCATAAATGAGGTCGTTTCGACTCCGACATTGGCAACCGCAGCAATAACGATCATCACGATCAACACAACATAAAGGGCATTGCTCGCAAACGAAATCAACGTCGGATCGATATGCGCCCGCTCCATTCCCCGACGCATCAGCATAATGATTTTGTGCGCCACCCATTTTCCGATAAAGAAAATAAGGAGCGCTCCGAGAATTTTCAATCCGTACTCGGTTGCGTATCCCAATGCGATATCGCCGTAATGGACGACTTTGTCTTCGACATGCTCTACTTTGGATAACATCGGTTGCCTTTAGCGGTATTCGACGATCTGACCCAGCTCAAGCCGCTTTTGCTCACTTTGAGCCTTTACGCGATACCCGAATGCACACATCACCGCGACGCTATGACCGTATTCTAGGTCTAAAATCGCTTCAACCTCCTCTTTGTCGAATCCCTCGATCGGACAAGTGTCTATTTTGAGGGTTGCGGCATAGGTCATCATATTGGCTAGCGCGATATAGCATTGCTTTGCCGTCCAGTTCTCCAACAGTACCTCATCGGCTTCGATGGGAGCCAAATAGTTTTTATAGACCCCCATATAGGTATCGACCGCTTCAGCCGGGAGCCCGCGACGCTCAAACATTTTACGCACATACGGCGTATCACTTCGCACCGTATCGTTATCGGTCGTGAAAATCACCAATTCGGAACACTCGGTGATCTGGTTTTGGTTCCAACACGCACTTTTCAGTGCTTTGCGCAGGTTAGGGTTTCGAACGACGATCAACCGCCACGGTTCCATCCCAAACGACGAAGGGGAGATTCGTCCCACTTCGAGGATCGATTCAAACTGCTCATTTGGAATCTGTTTTTCGGTATCAAACACTTTGCAAGCATGACGAAACGCCATCGCCTCTAAAAATTCGGACATACTACACCCCTTTATTATAAGCACCAACCAAATACAATCTAGCTCAACTACGCCAACACTAGGTTTCGCTCGGCGCGAAGCCCACGCACAGTAAACAATGCTTATTATGTATCAATACCGCTATTTTACCGTAGAGTTCTTTATGGGGGGCAACAAGCGTTTCCAATAGGGGTAAATATTTTAGATAAGTCTCCCATGCTCTCCGTGAAGCTTCACTCCGCCCCCGCTTGATGAGTTCAAAACAAACCGCCGCATTGATAAATCCTTTCCAGAGTTTTATCTCGTCATGCTGTTCAAATCGACGGGGAAACCATAGATGCTCTAAATCTTCATGCGCATCGTAATATCGCCCCTCATCGATGGATCTGACAAACGCCTCAAACGCTTCGATTATACCCGCAGATTCTTGCGCCAATAGCCCCGCCCCCCTCGCAAACTGATACACACATGGTTGGGAAATTTGGCACGAAATTCCCCTAGACGCTCTTTGGAGGATTTACCAGTGTCGCAGTAGAAAACAAACACGCTCCCCTCTGGTTCTGATTTGAGAAGTGGCGGAGCATAGAGGGTTGTCTCGATACCGTCGATGGGATTTAAAATCGTATCGATTAGGAGCACTTTCGTCCCGTTTGCTTCGAGTTCTTTTTTGTTGCGTAAAAACTCTTCTTGGGTCCATTCATCGACAGATAAATCGATCATAATACTTCCAAAAATGATTTTGAGGAGTGGAGTGCAATATCGGGACTATGGAACTGTTGATCGTTAGTGATAATCACATCACATTTTTTTGCTTGTGCCAAAACATATTGCACGGTATCTTCTAGATCATTAAAACAACTATCTTCACTCATAAGAGCGCATGTTTGTTCCACTTCGACATTGGAAAACTCTATTATTTGAATAATTTTATTAATTTGCCGTATCTTCTCTCTTGCTTCTTGCTTCCCTTTTTTAGAAACAATGTAATAGATCGTGGTCACAATATCACAACTTGTAAATAACTCGCAATTATTTTCGATCGCCCACGCATACACCTTCAAACTATCGATGTGATTTTCTCTTGTAGTATCGAATATATCCACGATTATATTTGCGTCAAAAAATATCCGTTTACACATCCCTATTTGCCTTAATTTCTTGGATGGTTAAATTTCCAAACAATCCCGTAGCACTACCGGCCAATTCATGTAATATTTTTAATTTCTCTTGTTTTTCGATCTCTTTGTAACGCTCTTCGATCAACTCTTGTACCGTTTTATTGAGCGATTTCCCCTGCGAAGCCGCCAACGCTTCGAGATGTTGCGCTACTATTGGATCAAAGATAAAATTTTTTCGTACACCTGCACTCATACATCATCTTTTTTATGTATAAAAAGTTATGTATGAATTATAGCATGGATTATACTTAACATATAGCATTCATGAGAAGATTTTTTTGTCATGAATTGAAAATTATTTTTCAATTTTTACTTCAGCCTTTAAAGAGTGTATATTTTTTAATTCTGCGGCTGAAATTCCTTTAATAAC
>JACXUE010000119.1 GCA_014764075.1 Sulfuricurvum sp. | reverse complement strand
GGCGGAAGCGTTATCCGAAGCGATCACCATGAGTACGGCAAAGCGGAACTCACCATCGATATGACTCAGCCTTCCATCTTGTTCGAGGGGTGTGAGGATGAGCGTGTCGTATGGATGAGCCACTCGGACAAGGTAGATGTATTGCCGGAGGGGTTTGTATCGATCGCCCATTCGGCAAACTCTCCGTATGCGGCGATTGCGAATGAAGCAAAAATGGTCTATGCGATGCAGTATCATCCGGAGGTAAACCACTCCGAAGAGGGATATTTGATGCTCCGCAACTTCGCACGCAAAATCTGCGGTATTACCGAAAAATGGGATATGGGGCACTTTCTCAAAGAACAGATCGTCAAAATTCGCGAACAGGTAGGGGATGGGAAAGTTCTCTGCGCCCTCAGCGGCGGAGTTGATTCATCGGTGGTTGCGGCATTGTTGTACGAAGCGATCGGAGATCAGCTTATACCGGTATTTGTTGATAACGGCTTACTTCGCAAAGGGGAACGCGAGTCGGTTGAGAACATTTTTAAAGTGCATCTCAAAGTTCCTCTCGTCGTTGTTGACGCCTCTGAAATTTTTCTCGATAAACTCGCAGGGGTAATCGATCCGGAAATGAAACGAAAAATCATCGGACACACTTTTATCGAAGTATTCGAAGCGGAAGCGAAAAAACACGATGGGATCAAATTCTTGGCTCAAGGGACGTTGTATCCCGACGTTATCGAATCAATCTCCCCTAACGGTGCATCGGTCACGATCAAAAGCCATCACAATGTCGGAGGATTACCCGATTGGATGGATTTCGAATTGATCGAGCCGTTGCGTGATTTGTTCAAAGACGAAGTTCGCAAACTAGGGACGGAGCTTGGATTACCCGATTCATTGGTTCACCGCCATCCGTTCCCTGGGCCGGGATTGGCGATCCGTATCATGGGGGAAGTAAACAAAGTCGATTTGGATATTTTGCGTGAAGCGGACATGATTTTACTTGATGAGCTCAAAGCGAGCGGATATTACACCAAAACGTGGCAGGCGTTTGCCGTATTGCTGAACGTAAAATCGGTTGGGGTGATGGGAGACAATCGTACTTACGATAACACCGTATGCGTCCGTGTCGTCGAAGCAGTGGACGGGATGACGGCTACGTTTGCCCACCTTCCGCATACATTGCTTGAACGCATCAGTCGCCGAATCATCAACGAAGTTGATGGGATTAACCGTGTCGTCTACGATATAAGCTCTAAACCGCCCGCAACGATCGAGTGGGAATAAGGGGCATTTTTGCGTCCCATCTATCTGATCTCCAAAACCCCGTATGAGGGGGTTATTCATATTCCAATCCTCACCATCTCTTTTTTTAAACCCGATATTGATTTTAGCCGCTACGATGGAATCATACTCACTTCTAAACAGTCCTTAATCGCTTTAGAACACTACGATATTCAATGGGAGAAGTTAGAGTGCATCTGTGTTTCTGAGGGGACGGCGGATGCGGCACGCCAAGCGGGCGCTGTGAATTTTCATATAGGGAATGGCTATGGGCGATCGATTCCTGAACTGATGGGACAGGAGAACTTGCAGGGAAGATGGCTTTATGTTCGTCCGAAAGTGATTGCTTCGGAATGGATAAAAATGGTGAATCCACAGATCATCATTGATGAGGTAGTATTGTACGAAACAACGTGCAATGAGGAATCCGTTGGGATAGAGATTGACGAAGAGGGAGTGTTGATTTTCACGTCTCCCTCATCGATTGAGTGTTTTTTAAAGCATTATACCATTCTTCCCAGCCACTCCGTCGTTACCATCGGAAAAACGACGCGAGATGCGTTTAAGGAGGCACAAGAGGTATCGATCAGCCCTGAGCCTAGTATCGCTTCCGCCGTTGAGTGTGCCCGTAAAATTGCCGAATCAACGTCCACGTTTTAAGTATTTTGAGGGTATAATTATCCTCTCTAGGTGAAGCGACTAATCGCATTTTGAGGGTTCTACATATTCAACAAGCCGCACCCGTAGACGTCATTCGGTGTCGGTGGTCTCGTTTGAACGCATGGGCGTGAGAGATTGCCGCCAAGTAGTGGCGCTCGAGCGGCTTTATTCGGCTTTGAGAACCAAAGCTACTGCGAAACGCCCACCTGGGCTTTTATCTTATTTGAGAAACGTTAACGTGGTTTAGATAAGATAATTAAATTTTTCAAGGTGATCTATGAAAGTAATGGTAATCGGTAGCGGCGGACGTGAATTTGCGATCGGACGGGTTTTAAAATTAGATCCTGCGGTGGGTGAGCTTTTCTTCGCCCCCGGAAACGGTGCCACGCCGATGCTTGGAACAAACGTCACCATTAAAGACTACGAAGCATTGGCACAGTTTGCGGTAGACAATGCGATCGATATGACGATTGTCGGACCGGAAGGCCCTTTGACTGAGGGTGTTGTCGATGTGTTCAAGGCCAAAGGATTGGTGATTTTCGGTCCTTCAAAAGCGGCGGCACAGTTGGAAGGGTCAAAAGTTTATATGAAGAACTTTTTGGCCAAATATAATATTCCAACCGCGCGCTATATCGAAACCGATCATATTGGCGATGCATTCAAGTTTATCGAATCATTAACTGCACCGATCGTGGTTAAAGCGGACGGCTTATGCGCTGGAAAAGGGGTGATTATTGCCCAAAGCCATGAGGAGGCAAAAGTGGCAGTCTCTGAGATGCTCAGCGGTAAATCGTTCGGCGATGCAGGCAAACGGGTTGTTGTCGAGGAGTTCTTGGACGGATATGAGCTCTCCATGTTTGCATTGTGTGACGGTAAAGACTTTATCCTTCTCCCTGCCGTGCAAGATCATAAGCGACTGCTCGATAACGACGAAGGTCCCAATACGGGAGGAATGGGCGCATACGCTCCGACCCCATTGGTAGACGATGTCATTTACGAAAAAGTGAAAGATCGGATCGTCCGCCCGACGTTGGCAGGGATGCAAGAAGAGGGGGCTCCGTTTGAAGGAGTTCTCTTTATCGGACTTATGATCGTTAACGGTGAGCCGATTACTTTGGAATTTAATGTCCGTTTCGGTGATCCGGAGTGTGAGATTTTAATGCCTCTTTTGAAAACCCCGGCAAGTGAGCTTTTTTATAAAGCCGCTACCAAACAACTTGATACGTTGAGTGTTGAATTTTACGACAAATACGCGGTCGGTGTCGTCATGGCAAGCCGAAACTATCCGTACGATAACTCTGAACCCGCAGAAATCATCGTCGATGAAATCCATCATGATGAGATAGCTTACAACACCCATATCGCGTATGCAGGCGTAGCGGAAGAAGATGGGAAACTCTATGCCACCGGCGGTCGTGTTCTCGTATGTGTCGGTGTGGGTGAAAGTATCAAAGAGGCGCGTGATCGTGCCTATATGCTTTGTGGACAAGTTCATTATGCCGGTAAAAAACTTCGAACCGATATCGCGTATCAGGCATTGCGATAATGGATGAGCAACTCGAATCTTTGATTCAAAGGGAGCAGATCTCATTGGCTTCTATCCGCCAACGTGCTGTTCTCTCCAATCCCCGTTTTTTCAGTGCGTTTAACCGAAGTGTTTTTCGTGTAGTAAGTGAACTTCTCTTTTATCTCGGTTTTGTGTGGGCGATGTTGGATCCATACCACCGTAGTTGGCATGATCGAACCGGAAGGACGTTGGTGATCAATGCGTAGTTTTTTGTGGATCGGGTTGGCGGCTTCGACGTGTTTGCTGGGTAATGAGTATGTTGAGTTGTTTGGTGTCGGTGTTGATGCAAACGGCACAATGGCAAAAGCCTCCGATCATTCTGTCGTACTCTATCAAGATTACATTTTGAGTGCCGATGAGATAACCTTTGACCGCAATACGAGTATCATTGAAGCTAAAGGGAAAGTGAATATTTTTAAAGCCAATCAGTATCGCATGGTAAGCGATTATTCACGGGTGAATTTAGCGGACGATACACGCTATTCTAAACCTTATTACATGATTGACGATGCTTCCCGAACGTGGATCAGCAGCGCTGAAGCTGAGGTATGTAAAAATGAGATCGATCTCAAAAGCGGTATGGTATCGGGATGCGATTCGGTTGATCCGTTGTGGAAAATCCGTTTCAGTAGTGCCGATTATGATAGTGATGCCATGTGGGTGAATCTTTACAATGCCCGCTTGGAAGTGGACAATGTTCCCCTCTTTTATCTTCCCTATTTTGGGTATCCGACCGATCGGACACGTCGAAGCGGTTTGCTGATCCCCTCGTTCGGACTCTCGAATTCTCAAGGGTTCTATTATCAACAGCCTATTTATGTTGCCTCTCAAAACTGGTGGGATTTGGAGTTGCGTCCCCAAATCCGAACGTCCAGAGGATCGGGAATTTATGCCGATTTTCGCTTTGTCGACACCCTATCATCTCAGGGCACCGTCTCCGCAGGGTATTTTAAAGAACAACACGACTATGCAGCAGAATACGACTTGGCAAATACCAAACATTACGGTTATGAGATCAATTACCGCCATACTAACCCTCTGCGTGAATGGTTTGATCTGTCACTTGAGGGGGAGTCCGGGCTTTATGTTGATGCTTCATGGATGAATGATGTTGATTATTTAAATCTTGAACACAGTGATGAAACTCAAAATATTACCGACAATCAGGTGATGTCCCGTATCAATGCTTATTACAGCAGCGAAGATAACTATTTTGGAACCTATCTAAAACATTATCAATATCTGGATCTAAACAGCAATGATGCGACGATTCAGACGCTACCGACAATCCATTATCATCGTTATTTAGAAACTTTTTTGGATAACCGTCTTCTTTTGAGCGGTGATGCTATGGCCACCCATTTTTATCGTCCGGACGGTAAGCGTGCTATTCAGGGAGATTTTAATGTCCCTTTAACGTTTCAAACATCGCTGTTTGATGAGTATCTTGATTTAAGCTACACCGCAAATTTGACCTCAAAAGTAATCACTTTTTACGGTAATACTAAAAATTCGTATGTTGACAAAAATAATAATCAGATTGTGGATGACGGCAAATATGGACAGGGATTTTACGCGCAGCTTGATCATACGTTAGCATTATCTTCTGCGCTGGTGCGCCCGTATGAAGAGTATGTCCATGTTATTAACCCGTTTATTGGCTATACCCAATCGGGAGAGCGTATTTACAGTGGCTATTATGACACCTATGATGACAACGGGGTGTGCATACCGGGTAACACCGTAGCAGCATGTGAATATTACAATCTAAATACTCCAAATGACACATTATCTTTGGGGATAAGTAACTATCTGTTTCGAGAGGGTAAACAGATGCTGGTTGATCGTTTGAGTCAAAATTTTGTGTACGGTGCCGATAAAAACTATTACGGTGAGCTTCAAAACGAGTTGGAATGGGAGATTTCGGAAGCAATTTCGTTTTATAATCAAACGTCGTATAACCATGATCGTGAACGGATAACAAAAGAACAAAATACACTACGCTATAATGACGGAACGGTAGCGGCGGGGATCAGCCACTATTACACCGATGAATTACGTAAAAATACGCCGTATTACTCTTCGTATTGGACCGCTGATGCATCGTATCAGTATAATCGCTACTACAAATTTTTCGGTTTGGTTACATACGATTACCGTGAAGATTTGATAAAACGGAGTGAAGTGGGGTTTTTGCACTCTCAACGGTGTCTTGATTTCGGGATTCGGTATGTCCAAAACCGACGTCCAGTTTTGACGAATAACGTCAACAACAATTCGCTAGACGATTCTTATATTTTTATCACCGTGATACTCAAACCGATTGGCGGTTCTGAGTTTGATTACAAACTGACCGATTAAAGAGGAATGACTATGAAATTGGAAGCAAGAATAGGTCTTTTTGTCGTTATGGCATTGGTAGCACTGCTGTTTCTTTCAACTCAAGTGACATCACTAGGAAAATGGGGGAAAGAGGGGTATAGTGTTTTTGCCTATATCGAAGATGCTTCCGGCATTGAAAAACATACCCATGTATTGATGAACGGTGTTACCATCGGAGATGTCGAAGAGATCAAGATCGAAGGGAAGCGGGTAAAATTGGGATTGATGATCGATCAGGAGTTTAAAATTCCGGATGACTCTTCCGTGATTGTTGCTCAGGAGTCTCTTTTGGGTTCCAAAGTGATCAATATCGTTGTCGGAGATTCGGGCACTTTTTTGACAGATAAAGGGACATTGGCGCAGTCTAAAAGGTATGCTTCGTTCGACCAGACGAGTGACTCAGTGAATGCTGCTGCCAAAGAGCTAGAACTTCTTCTCAAAGATTTTCGCTCGACTCTCGATGAAGAGCACCGCCAAGCGATTCAGGAGCTAATCGTCGCTTTTCGAAATGTCGGGGTAAATTTGGATAGGGTGATTGTCGAAAATCGCGATGATCTGCATGATGCTATCGCTCATTTTAAAACGATGAGTGCTGGTTTTGGTCAAAGTGCCGACACCATCAACAAAGATCTTCCTGCGATTATGGCACGGATCAATTCATTGACTGCACGTTTGGACAATATTAGCGGTTCAATAGAGCACAAACTTCCCGAAGCGGTTGATAAGTTTGTCAAAATTGAAGACAATGTCAGTGATATTTTGGTGGAGAACCGCTCATCGCTGAAAACTGCGCTTGAATCGGCTGGATCGTTTTTCAAAAGCGGAGAGGAGGCGTTTGGAAAAGTCGATTCGATGTTGAGTAACTTTACGACAAGCGAACTACAAGCGGCGATGCACACTGATTACATGATGCGCGATCAATACGGGAAAGTCTA
>JACXUE010000118.1 GCA_014764075.1 Sulfuricurvum sp. | reverse complement strand
TTCGCTAGCGGCGAACATCGATCTCCCGCTACGAGCTAAAAACGACAAGCAGTTGTCGTTTTATTAACGCTCTCGCTCTTCGGCGGGTGGTAATTTCGAAACTAAAATAGATCTTCAAAGAGGACTTTAAAGCCCTATAGGGCACAAGAACCTCTATGAAGTCAATAGGGTCTTCTCTGATTGAGAGAAGATGCTACAAGGTTAATACAAAAACCCAAACAACCAAAGCGGAATTTTATTCTTATAGCCTATATCTATTTCATCGGAAGCGACATAACTATTGGATAAATCTTTGATTTGCTTAAATCCTTTGTTTTTCCCTCCTACCTCAAATATATAGGTGTTGTCGACCAAGAAATCTCCTTGTTTTGAGACATAGATTGATTCATCTAAAAAGCGGTTTTTTCCCTCAAGAGAGTTTTTGATCTGGTTGACAAAAAAGGCCTCACGCATAGAACCTGTATCAACTAAGGTGGTGAGGGCGAAGCTGAGATTAGTGTTTTGCATCAAAAGCTTTTCGGGTTTTGAGAGGACATTATATCCTTTTTCTTTAGTTCGAAGCGTATTGATGATTTTAGCTTGTTCAAGATGATTTAGATACTCATACACCTTGGGTCTTGAAATCTGTGTCGATTCAGCTAGTGAAGTAATGTTTGGTATAAATGGGACATTGATCGCCAAAAGATAAAGAAGTTTTTTGAGCTTCCCGATTTGAGCCATTTCGATACGGTTGATATAGGGTAAATCGGTTTCAAGAATCAGATTAACCACTTGTGTCAGCCGTTGATGGAACCCCTCTTTATCTTCTAATACAAACGGATAAGCACCATATTCAAGGTACTCTTTGAAATATTTTAGCGGTTTGATGCACTGCGATATCTTTGTCGCAATAGCAACATGATTTTCCAACAGTTCTTGCAGACTTAGAGGTTCGTGATCCACAATACCACTAAGGCTTAAATATTCCCGAAATGAGAGGTTTTCGAGGGTGTAGATAAGACTTCTTCGAGAGAGATCCCCTTTTTGCTTACTAATTTGTAGGATGGAAGAACCTGAAAAGACGATGCGAAGCTGCGATGCATCATAAATCGATTTGACATGCGTTGACCAATCGTTATATTTATGGACTTCGTCGATAAACAGCACCTCCCCCCCGTAGCTTTCAAACTCAATGGCAAAGTCATAGAGTGATATCGATTGAAAATAGGGATTATCAAGTGTTATGTAAAGAGCTTTATCACTCCCTTCATAATGCTCTTTGATATACTGGAGCATCATTGTTGTTTTCCCTAGTCCTCGTTGACCCAGTATCCCGATAGATTTAGCATCCCAGTTAATTTGATCATAAAGGTAGCGTTTTTTATCCAATGAGATAGTACGGAGTCGTCTTGCTTGTTCTTGAAAAAGTATTTGTAAACTCATATGTTCAATCTAATATATAAAATGTAAAGTAAGATTAACATAAGTTCTATTATTTGTCAAGTATTATATCAGTAAGCATTTACAACACCATCAAAGTCTGATACTCGTTGAGAGCAAAATCGTCGGTCATCCCACTAATATAGTCGGTGATAAGCCGGACACGGTAATACCGTTCAAGGATATTGAAAGTTTCCTTATCCTGTGTATCCAGAAAATAGGGACAAGCTACCTTAAACATCTTCTCTTTCTTGTCCCCTTTGGTTTAGCGTAGATAGTATACTATCTTGTGTAGCAGATACACTTTTGATGGTTTTGTTGAGAGCCATATCTTCTTGCCGCTCAAATCGCAACCAATAATAATAACAGCATACTCATCAAGTGATTAGACCAACCTATTGGATATAATCAACAACTTTAGAGAGGGTGGTTACCTCTTTGATCACACTCACCACCTCTTGATGGGCGCTATGGGGAGCGTAAACTTCCAAGCCCGCTTGATCATCAAACGTAGAGACTAAAACCATATCAAACGACCGCTCAGATCGGCTGATGTCGATCCCTACTTCCATAGAACGAAGAGTATCGATTTTGGAAGGCAACGCTTCGAGCATCGCTTTGACACGCGCCATATTGGCCTCTTTATTCTCCTCTTTGAACTGAAACATCACAATATGCACTAGCATCGTTGACTCCTATTTAAAAATTTCCCAGTAAGTTGTCGCACACAAAACAATCAACGCAATCCCAACGAAATTAAGTACCAATCCATACATTGCCATCTGTTTGATGTGAATCGATCCGCTACTCATAACAATAGCATTGGGGGGTGTCGCGATAGGGAGCATAAAAGCGTAACTCGCGCACAGCGTCGCCACCATCATAAAAAGGGTAGCATCCAAATGGTGCTGCATGCTAAACGCATAAATCACCGGTAGCATCACCGAAATAAGAGCAGTATTGGAGGTAATCTCGGTAGCAAATGTTATCAATACCGCAACAAAGAACAACAACATCCATAACTCTAACCCCGAAAAAGCTCCCAAAGAGTGAGCCAACGTATCGGCAAGCCCCGTTTTACTAAACGCTTTGGCAATCGCAAACCCTGCCCCGAACAAAAACATGATCCGAAAGGGAATTTTACCCTTATCTTCCATCCAATCGAGCAATCCAAACTGCGGGACAAACATCAACAATCCAAATGAGAGCATAATCCCCTCTTCCGAGAGCCCAAGCCCATCCCAATAGGGTTTGATGGGAGCATTGACAAACAACACTCCCATCAGCGTGATCAATGCAAAAAGGACCTTTTGTTGCGCACCATCGAGAGCGGGGTGTTCGCTCTCTCGACTCACCTCAACTCTCCCGACACCGATACTGAGGATAGACGCCATGATGATCAACATCACCGCCGCCAAAGGGGCAACCATTATCACCCACTCAACAAACGGGATACTTTCCAGACCTTTTTCCCCTAAAAATCCCAAAAAGATGAGATTGGGAGCCGTACCGATCGGGGTAATAATCCCGCCAATGCTCGCACCGTAAGCAATCGAGAGGAGATAACGCATTTTTATGCGAGGTTCTTCACTCAAAAACAACCCGATCGACATCAACAGCAACGTCGTAGTGGTATTCGAGAGGATCGAACTAAGTAACGCCGAGGTAAACGCTAAAGCAAAAATAACACCGCGTACCGAATGGGGAAAAAAGCCCAAAAGATGGTACGCTATCCAGCGGTGCAGATGGGTTTTTTCCACTGCGATCGCTATCATAAATCCCCCCAAAAAGAGATAAACGATTGGGTTGGAATACCCTGAAGCAGTTGCTTTCGTATCCAAAATCCCTAATGCAGGAAACAAAATTATCGGCAACAGCGAGACCACCGCCATAGGGAGTGCTTCATTGCTCCACAATACGACCAATAGGGTAATCGCACCCGCCAAAAAAGCTTGATTCGGTGCCACAAAGGAAATGCTCACGGCATACATGAGCACCGAAGCGATCAATGCGATAATGAGCCCTTTGTTATGAATGCCCATCAACGCTCAATCAAATCGCGCAAACTCTGGTGCGGCGATTTACCCTCTAAAATAGCGTATACCTCTGCGGCGATCGGAAGATAAATCTGACGCGCCATGGCAATCTCATGGAGGGCGTATGCCGTCCCGATCCCCTCACTCACCTCTGTGATCTCTGCACATACGGCTTCTTTGGTTTTCCCTTCCGCTAGACCAAGCCCGACACGGTAATTACGGGACATAGACGAACTGGCGGTCAAAAACAGATCTCCCGCACCACTAAGCCCCAGAAAACTCTCATCTTTTGCCCCATAAGCTTTGCCAAAACGCTGCATCTCGACAAGTCCCCGTGCGATTAGACTCGCCGCCGCATTATGCCCCAGCCC
>JACXUE010000117.1 GCA_014764075.1 Sulfuricurvum sp. | reverse complement strand
TCCGAGAGATTTGGGCTTCTCTTGCGGCACCAGCACCGCCCGAGAATGGTAGATGTTGGGTTTGGAGAGGCTCCAAACGACACTCAAGAGGGTGATGATGATCACAAAAAGGGTGAGCTTACCTTTGTGTCGGAGTATGGTTTGTGCCAGCTCGCGAAGATCGATTTCATCGTCGTTTACGATGTTCGTCGGTTGATCGTTCATTATAACGCCCCTATCGTTTTGAGCGAAGCGGCACTGATTGCCAACTGATAGAGGATCGCCGTAATATCTTTCGCTAACTGCATACCGCTAAAGGTACTGATATGCATCGGCACGACGATCACATCGCCCGGTCCGATATCCGTAGAACTTCCAAACAGATACCCCGTTTTGATCATCTCCGCCTCGCCATTAGCATGGACGACGAAGATATTGCTTTCATCGGCACTCTCTTTGAGACCCCCTGTTTTTTCGATATAGTCATGAGCCGAAAACGATCGGTTATAAACCACGGTGTTGGGGTTGAGCACCTCCCCTTGGATCATAACACTGTCTTCTCGCTCCGGCACGTAGAGAGCATCCCCATCTTTGAGGAGGATATCATAAGCACTCCCCTCAAAGCTATGCAAATCGCTGGTGAGATTGATCGATAATCGCCCCACATACTCAGTTTTTTGAATCTCCTCTTTGAGAGTCCCCAACAGTGAGACCAGTTGCGCTTTGTCACTAGCTGATTGTCCCGCTTCGGTTGGTTGTGTCGAGATATAGAGAATGCGGTTTTCGAGCTCTTTGATCTGTCGTTCAATCCCCTCTTTCTGACGCGCTTTGAGCTCTTTACGGGTAAAAACCGCTCCCGGCGCATAGGCAGACGGGCTCAATCCCCCTGCACGCTTGAGAACATCGCTGAGAGTATCTCCATCCTCGATAGCGTACTCTCCTGGATAGAGCACCTTACCTTTGATTGTGACCGATTTTCGCTCATTCCACTGTGGGATTTTGTAGATGGTCACTTCATCATAAGCTTGCAGCGCAACTGAAGTATCCGACAACACCTCAGCCATCGTCAACGTAATGACATCGCGGGTACGAACCCCCTCTTTGATCCCATAACGGACAATCTCTACACGCTCTTGAGAAGCTTTTTCGGTCATACCACCGGATGCTTTGATCAAATCGGCAACTGTGGTTGTTTTCTCTGAGATTGGATAGGTGCCTGGTTTGTAGACTTCACCGTTGATTGTTGCCTCTTTGATCGGGTGGGTGGTAAAATAGCCGATCACACGGACATCATCGAGCTCATGGAGGCGGATCGCTTCGTGATCCAAATTGAGTACTTTGACATTGGTGGACATATTGGTGAGGTCACGAGAGATCACCGTTACTCTGTTTCGATCGATCGGGCACGATGTCCCTGCCGTAGAGATGAGAGACTCCAATGTCATATTATCGACGTATTTATACTCTCCGGGGCGGGCAACACATTCCCCCGATATTTTGACCACCGATGGGTAGGTTACGCTAGAACGATTGAGGATATAGAGCTCATCGCGATAGTTGAGAGTGATTTTCTCTTTCCCCGAGAGGGCATCGTTGAGCGAGAATCCGATGAGCTCCTCTTTGAGGTCGGAGCCTATCCGCTTGATAATAGCATAATCAAAATAGGTATCCTCCAAAAAAACCCCACGAAGGGTGTTTTGGGCAATTTCACGTTTAAAAAACTCTTGGAGGGTTGTCCCCTCTTTGAGAAGCGGCCAAAATCCTGGTTTGACGATGTTACCGTAGAGCGTCACCCCTCGGAGATTGCTTTTGTCCAAATCGTGCACATAGACACGGTCTTGATCCTGTGCTACTATTTTGGACGATTCCGCCAACGAAACGTTAAACACTTTCATCCCCCGATTGGATTCATAACGGGTGATGCGGATATCGTTTTTGCTCGCACTCGCCCTGATCCCTCCAGCATACTCGATCAAATCACCGATCGTCGTCCCCTTTTTCGCCTCATAGATCGCAGGACGTTTTACATCTCCATCGATAACGACGCTTTTGCCCATGATCGGGACAACGATCACATCTCCCGCACGGAGCAGAGGATCGGTACGCCCTGATCCACGGATGATTGTGTAGAGGTCGATTGTTGTGAACACATGCCCGTTACGCTTGATAGTGACATTGCGCATCGATCCATTCGGCGAGAGTCCACCCGCAGCGATGAGCGCCTCTTTGACGGTAGAGAACGAACTCACATTGTAGATTCCCGGCACCGCGACTTCACCCGCCAACGTCACCTGAATGCTCGAAAACTGGGTAATGCTCACCGTCACTCCAACATTAGGGTATGCCGCCATCAGCGCCTCGCTGATGGTCTTTTTCGCATCACCAAACGACAATCCGGCTACATTGAGCGGACCAAACGATGGGATTACGACCGCCCCGTCTTTGTCGACGGTGAGACTCATATTGTCACTTTTAGGACCATAGAGGACAACATTCAACACATCTTTGGGAACCAATTTATAGTTTTCAGGCACAGGAAGCGATGCCAAATCCATCCCGTTTTTGTTACTAAAAAACTCGATACCGTAACGTTTGAGAGTTTTAGGAGACTCTTTGATCTGTCGTGAGAGAAGACGCTTGGTATAGTCGTCATTTTTTTCGATACTTAACGGAGAGCGGTAGAGGGTATCGGTCGGCTCTTTTTTGTTGTTTTCCGGTGCCGTTTCAGCAGCAGTGACAGAGGTAGGCGCATCCACTGCAACCGTATTGAGAGGAACCACCGATTTCGTCTCCGTCGTTGCGGCAGGAGATTTGCCGTTTTGGATCATCGCTTTTGCTTGAGGAGAATCAAGAAGCGAGGGGTTTGCTTTGATCGCTTCGATAATCGCAGCGTTATCAGCCCCTTGCACACTGAGTGATGCACACAGCAACCACACTATCCATTGTCGTAATCTCATTTACACCTTCTTGTATTATGTAATTTTAGCTCGTATACCCCATTAGACGATCCACATCTCGCTGCGCTTTGCGCAGTGCCGTTTTCGGATCCATTCCCAGAGCAATATTCTCATCGGTTCGACGGAGGAGTTGCGATTGAGCAAACCGACTACGCGGGTCGTCTAGAACCACATCCGATGAGACCCCTGAGGCGACCGATCGATCCGAACGGGGGAACTGAGCCATTGCTAGGCGTTTGAGCCACCGATTTTTATAGATGGGGTTCCCCGAATGGTAACACCCTATAGCATCGAGATTATACCCACGTTTGCGTATGTGAGAGCTTAAGAGGAGTGCCGCGACGTAGATATTGACCTCCGGGTCTTTGAGAGATTCTCTCGTTATCCCGATTGTTGATAGGCGACGCAAATGGATGGTATTGATCTGCATCAATCCGATATCGATCGTTCCGTTTCTGTTATAATTGATGGCATTAGGATTCATCCCACTCTCTATAATCGCGATCCGCTTGAGGAGGGTCGGATCGATACCAAAATCGCGTCCGGCACGATCAAAAAACAGCTCATACCCAGTAGCGGCGTTGAGTCCAACCGACATCACAAAAACACACAAGAGTTTAATCACACTATCCCTATCGACTATTTTATTTTCTGAACCGTTTGAACACTTTTGCAAAATCGATACTGACAGGTTATCTCTCCCATCCAGATTAACTCCCATTTCGTATAATCATCGTACGTATAATATTCTAGTACACACATTGTTTTGCTCTTTTGTCTTCAATTATCGAACTGATGTTACGCACTTTACGCTCATAGCCCGCAAAGTAGCAGGGACAACTGTCTCTACAACCCCCTAGATAAATTATAGCAGATCTTTCTCAATGCGGCACTTTCTGTTCCAAATTCAGTGAACA
>JACXUE010000116.1 GCA_014764075.1 Sulfuricurvum sp. | reverse complement strand
GGGGTTGTGCCCGTAATCGAAAAGTTCGATCGCCATAGCGGAGCGTTGAGAAGGGTCGTCATTATAGAGGAGCACCGTTTTGGAGTTGCTTTTATTGGACGGGGCAAAGAGTTCGGCGATCTTTTCGGTTCGGAAAAGGGAGAAGTTGAGATTATTCCCATAAAATGCGCTGATGGTTTTGAATTTGATGGAATCATAGTCGCATAAACCAACAGAAATATGCTTTTGGCTTCGGATTGATAATAGGAGCCTGACAAAGAAATCGAGTCCATTTTTGTTAAAAAAGATCACTTTTTTGAGTGAGACCAACAATATATCGACATTGAGCGCTTCGGTTGCTTTGATATCGTCGATACTCAAAAAAGAGGGGGCGTTATTCCCATCTAAAAAACCTTGTGGATGAAAGGTGGCGACACGCCCTTTAACGGTTGCTCTCATCGTACTCCACCACCTGCATAAAAGATTCGTAAATATTTTGGACAAAATCGATCCGGAAATCGATAAATTCATTGAGACCTGCTTCGATGTACACCCCTTGGCTCAGTTCAAAAAAGAGGAGCAAATGCATCCATTGAGCTGGAGTTTTCTCTTTCTCGGAAAGATCCTCATCAAGCCCTGAGGCGGCGTGCACGATACGACCGATTGCGGGGGGTATCTCCCATTTTTCGGCAATGTGGTTGCAGAGGTCAAAAAGGCTTCGTCCGGACAGGCGGTATAAAATGGTGTTATAGTCGAGCGCTTTGACCGATCGTAGTTGTTCCACTTCGTTCTTATGGGAACCAAAAAGGGCATCGCATACGATGATGCTGGCGGGCAGGAGGGCAATGGCGCTTTCGGTATCATGATCGAGTAAGTTCAGATAACGGAGGATTTTTTCCCATTTGCGACCGAGGGAAGCTTGTAAATCGTAAAATGCGTGATTATTCAGATGGAAGAGCTTCCACTCTTTGGGGACTAAAAGGGTTATCAGATAGTGATAGAGGATTTGCTGAGCGGTGGAGATCCCTAAAATCCCAAAAATTTGAGAGATATCGTGCACCTCGTTTTGAAAGCCGTAAATAGGTCGATTGACCAGTGTTCGGAGATAAAGTTTTAAAGCGGGATCCCCATCGGCACACTTGGCCGCTTTGACAAGATCGCCATTTCGGACAAACTGGAGCGTTTCTTGGACGACGGTAGGGGATGGGGGGATAGAGTGGATATATTTGACTATTTCTTCGTTTGTGACCACAGATGTCGTTTTCCGATCTTATTTTGTAAATCTCTCAATTATTGTAATGACAGATAGATTAAAGGTGCCTTTAGAGACTCCATAAATAACTTAAGGTAAACTTTGGGTTGAATAGGATAAAATTCGCAACTAAAATTTACGCAAGGAGCCTCAAAATGGCAAGAAAATGTGCTATTAGCGGTAAAGGCCCAATGAGCGGGAATAATGTTTCCCACGCGAAAAATAGAACAAAGCGTCGCTTTTTACCAAACCTTCGTACTGTTCGCGTAACGCTTGAAGACGGTACTACCAAAAAACTTAAAATCGCTGCATCAGAGCTTCGCACTCTTAAAAAAGATTCGTAAAGATCCCATAAAGGGTCTGCGTTGAATCTCATACAAAAACTGCAGAAATTTCTCAACTGGGAGCCATCTCCCAAACCTGATATCACTTTGAATGCTGAGCTTTATTCTCAGTTTCTCCCGTTTAGAACCCCTCTGATTCTTATCCAGCTCAGTATGGTAGTTGGTACCATCGGATACATGTATTTTGAAGATCATACGTTGATCAATGCCTTGTTTCAAACCGGTTATACCATCACTACAGTCGGGTTTGGAGCACTCGGAGAAGGGGAGTTTTCCCCTCAAGGGAAACTTTTCACGATTACTCTGATTATTTTCGGATTTACGATTTTTACATTTGCGTTGGGGATTATCGTCGATGTGATCAATCGCGGAGAGTTGAAGCGAATACTAAAGGAGCGAAAAATGTTGTATCGTATTGCCCGTCTCAAGAGACATTTTGTTATCTGTTACCATAACGAATACGCCATTCAGGTAACGAAACAGCTCCGTGCGAATCAAATTCCATTTGTGGTGATCGATCCGAGGGGAGATATTGAAGCGTTAGCCAAACAATACCATTACCCATATTATATTCAAGCAGAGCCTCATACTGAAGAGGCGATGCTTAAAGCTCATCTAAGCTCAGCCAAAGGATTAATTACCCTTTCTAACTCGATGGCCGATAATATTGCGTTGATTGCATCGGTACGGTTATTTGAGAAAGAACATCGCATACCGAACCCTTATTATGTGATTAGCGCTGCGGAAGATGAAAACAATGTTGATAAGCTTAAAAAATTGGGGGTCGATACCGTTGTATCGCCGACAAAACTCACCGCACAACGAATAACGGCGATGGCGGCACGCCCCGATATGGAAAACCTCTTAGAGCAGTTTTTGTACAAAAGCGATACGCCGCTTGATATGGAAGAGATATATGTTCCCAAAACGAGCTGGATGGTGCTTAAAAAACTCAAAGAGACCCATTTGCGCGATATCGCAAATGTTTCGGTGATCGGAATTACGAAAAAAGACGGGAAACTTGTACCGATGCCCAAAGGGGATACGTTGGTTATGAGCGAGTGCAAACTTCTCGTGATCGGAACCCAGAAAGGGATTTTGTATACGAAGCAACTCGTCAAAACACAAGAAAAACCGGAGGAACTCAAGTATGTATAAACTAAATTCTATTGAGGGTGGCGTTTGTGCGGCGGATGGTTTTTTTGCCGACGGAATCCATATCGGATTGAAAAAAGAGGGGGTCAAAGATCTAGCGTTCATCTATTCGCAAAAACCGTGTGCGATCGCTTCGGTCTTTACTACCAATAAAATGACGGCGGCACCGATCCGCCATTTTCGAGCGCAGGGGGAGTTTGAGGGAAACTTTGTCCTCATAAACTCCAAAAACGCCAATGCGATGACGGGGCGTGCTGGGATTGACGATATCGATGAGGTATTAAACGCCCTTAAAATCAAATTTCCTCAAATTCAAAACCCAGTGATGAGTTCAACGGGGGTGATCGGGGTACGGCTTCCGAAAGCCAAAATCATCGAGGGGGCAATGAAGTTTGATCTCTCTCGTCGAGAGGGCGTTAATGCCTCCGAAGCGATTATGACCACCGATACCTTTGCGAAACGTATTGCGTATGAAGTGGTATTGGAGGATGGAAAAAGTTTCCGTATCGGGGGTATGGCAAAGGGTGCGGGGATGATCAACCCAGCGATGGCAACCATGCTTTGTTTTATTACAACCGATGCGGCAGTAGACAAAGCAGCGATGCAAGAGATCCTTGATGAGTGCGTCCATACGACGTTCAATGCGGCGAGCGTCGATGGGGATACCTCGACCAACGATACGGTACTCGTGATGGCGAACGGTGAGAGCGGAGTATTTCATGCGGGGGCGTTCAAAGAAGCGTTAGAATCTATCATGCTCTTTTTGGCCAAAGAGATGGTGCGCGACGGCGAGGGGGCGACGAAGCTTGTCACCTATAAAGTAACGGGTGCAATCAATCACAAAGAAGCGGAGATCGCGGCGAAAGCGCTCTCTAATTCACTCCTCGTCAAAACGGCACTTTTTGGACAGGATGAATACGTCAAAATCAATGCGGATTATAGAACTTAAAACCTCTTTCCCATTATCTCACCCTAAGTCTCCTCTTGCTATAATCGCGCCAATTTAAGCCAATAGGATAAAGTGATGCGCGGTTATAAAATTTTCAGCGGTTCAGCGTGTATCGAGTTTGCTGCGGAAGTGTGCAAAACCCTCGATGTTCCCCTCTCCAAAGCTTCCGTCAAACGTTTTAGTGACGGTGAAATTAATGTGCAGATCTCCGAGAGCGTTCGCGGACGCGATGTGTTTATTATCCAAAGTACCGGAGCTCCATCCAATGACAATCTGATGGAATTATTGATTATGACCGATGCGCTTCGCCGCTCTTCGGCGAACTCGATCACGGCGGTTGTTCCGTATTTCGGATACGCACGTCAAGATCGAAAAGCGGCTCCGCGTGTTCCGATTACCGCAAAATTGGTTGCCGATATGTTCGAAACGGCAGGAATCGATCGTGTTGTTACCATCGATTTGCACGCAGGTCAGATTCAAGGATTCTTTGATATCCCCGTTGACAACCTCTACGGTGCGATTATTTTTGAAGAGTATATCCGTTTGAAAAATCTTGCCAATCCGATTATTGCCTCTCCGGATATCGGCGGGGTAGCACGTGCCCGTTATTTTGCAGAGAAACTCGGACTTGAGATGGTCATCGTCGATAAACGGCGTGAAAAAGCGAACGAATCGGAGGTGATGAATATTATCGGTGATGTTACCGGTAAAGACGTCATCATGATCGACGATATGGTCGATACCGCCGGAACGATGGTCAAAGCCGCTGCTGCTCTAAAGAAAAAGGGGGCAACGTCGGTAATGGCGTGTGCGACGCACGGTGTCCTCAGCGGTAAAGCGTTTGAGAATATCAATAATGGAGAGCTTGACGAACTGGTTATCTCTAATACCCTCAATCTAAGCGGTCAAAGTGACAAAATCAAAGTTCTCAGCGTCGCTCCGTTGTTTGCCGAAGTAATCCGTCGCGTTTATCATAACGAGAGCGTCAACTCACTTTTTAGCTAATCCCTCTGTGGGGCTTAGCCTCACCCCTCCTAAGCAGTGTTCTGCTATAATTTCACCAATTCAATTAAATGAGCAATAAAACCTAATGGATAACATTCGCAACTTCTCAATTATCGCCCACATCGACCACGGTAAATCGACGTTAGCCGACCGTATCATCCAAGAGTGCGGTGCCGTCTCCGAGCGTGAGATGACCAAGCAGATGATGGATACGATGGACATCGAGCAAGAGCGCGGGATCACCATCAAAGCGCAAAGTGTCCGTTTGGACTACGTCAAAGACGGCAAACACTATATCCTCAACCTGATCGACACTCCGGGTCATGTCGATTTTAGCTACGAAGTTTCCAAATCGCTCGCCTCCTCAGATGGCGCGCTTCTCATCGTCGATGCGGCGCAGGGGGTCGAAGCCCAAACGATTGCCAACGTCTATCTGGCGATGGAAAACGATCTCACTCTCATCCCTGTCATTAATAAAATCGATCTCCCCGCCGCTGAACCTGAGCGGGTTGCTGAAGAGATCGAGACGACAATCGGGATTGATGCGACCGATGCGATGCTCATTTCAGCCAAAACGGGGATCGGAATCCGTGCCCTCATCGATGCGATTGTTGATCGTATCCCCGCACCAAAAGGAAATCCCGACGAAACGACCAAAGCGATCATTTACGATTCATGGTTTGATTCGTATTTGGGAGCATTGGCGCTGGTTCGTGTGTTCGACGGTGAGATCAAAATGGGGCAAATGGTGCAGTTGATGCACAACGGCGAAAAGCATCAGGTGCTGGATCTAATGTATCCACACCCCCTCCGTCGTCAAAAGACGCAGGCGATTAGAGCCGGAGAGATTGGGATCGTCGTTTTGGGACTCAAGGATGTTGGAAGCATCCGCGTCGGCGATACGATCACCGACGCGCGTAATCCCGCCAAAGAACCGGTAGCGGAGTATGCTCCGGCAAAACCGTTCGTTTTCGCGGGGCTTTATCCGATCGATACCGATCAGTTCGAAGATTTGCGTGATGCCCTCGACAAAATGAAGCTCAACGACAGTAGTCTCAGCTATGAGCCGGAAACGTCGGTGGCATTAGGTTTTGGTTTTCGTGTCGGATTCTTGGGGATGCTCCATATGGAGGTGATTAAAGAGCGGTTGGAGCGGGAGTTTAATCTCGATCTGATTGCCACTGCCCCCTCGGTCGTCTATAAAGTCTATTTGACGGATGGAACAATGGTTGAGGTACAAAACCCCAGCGAGCTGCCGGAACCTCAAAAGATCGACCGTATCGAAGAACCCTACGTCAAGGCGACGGTGATTACGCCGGTCGATTATTTGGGGAACATCATCACCTTGCTTACTAAAAAACGGGGGATGCAGGATAAGATGGATTATCTCAACGAGAGTCGTGTTATGCTCGAATACTCGTTGCCGATGAATGAAATCGTCGTCGATTTTTACGATAAACTCAAATCGATCTCCAAAGGATATGCGAGTTTTGATTACGAGCCGATAGAATTCCGTCAGGGCGATTTGGTTAAACTCGATGTTCGTGTCGCGGGAGACGTCGTCGATGCGCTCAGCATCATCGTCCCTCGCTCTGCGGCAGAGTACCGTGGACGGGAACTCACCAAAAATATGAAAGAGATCGTCCCTAGACAACTCTTTGAGGTGGCGATCCAAGCCTCGATCGGCAACCGTGTAATTGCGCGTGAAACGGTCAAATCGATGGGGAAAAACGTCACCGCGAAATGTTACGGCGGGGACATCACCCGTAAACGTAAGCTCCTTGAAAAACAAAAAGAGGGTAAAAAACGGATGAAGGCGATTGGTAAGGTAAACCTTCCTCAAGAAGCGTTTATGTCCGTCCTCAAGATGGACTAAAATGAAGTGCATGGTATGCGAACGGTGGAGCTGGTCGCATATCTGTTCTCGTTGCCAAGAGTCTCTTCTCACACCGACACTTTATAAACGGAAAATTCTCGGTTCTATCCCCGTCTACTCCTTTTTCCCGTACGATGAGATTGAACCGATGCTCCTCACCAAGCACACCGATATTGGATACTACATCTATACGATTTTGGCTAAACGTTCTTTGGTGAAGTTTGCCTCGGAATGGAGCTATGAGAATCGCGTCGCTTCTCTGGGGATCGATGATGACGCTCGTAGCGGCTACTCCCACACTGCCGTATTAAACCG
>JACXUE010000115.1 GCA_014764075.1 Sulfuricurvum sp. | reverse complement strand
ATGGTCGCCCAAGCGTGTGCCGAGTACGGGATTGCCCATGCGGTCGTTCGATTGGAACGAGAGGCATTGGAAATAGAGCCGTTTTTTGAAGATCTCCTTATTTTGGGGGATGTTCCTACGCAGTCAAGTCAAAAATTTAGGTATGTTGTCAATTCGCTTGATTGGATAGAGAGATTTCCATCGGGAACTCGGGTAGAGTTGAAAGTCGATACGGGAATGCACCGTAACGGGATTGCCCCAGAACAACTCGAAGAGGCGTTTGGACGGATGGTTGGAGCAGGGCTGGTGTGTGTCGGTGTTATGAGTCATTTACGTAGTGCCGATACCCTGAGTAGCGAGTGGTATTGGCAGCGTTGTGCGTTCGATGAGGTGAAAAATAGGGCGTCGGTTTTGGCGCAAAAACAGGGGTGGAATCTCCGATTTCACCTCTCCAATTCGGCAGGTATTTTCCGATCGAACGGGTGCAGTGATGATATGGTACGTGCGGGAATAGCGCTCTATGGGTGTTTGGAGATGGACAAAGGGCTCTTCTCCCCTAAGCTTAAGCCGGTATTGTCGTTGTGGGGAGAAAAAATAGCAACCCGTACCCTCAAAAAAGGGGAACGGATCGGCTATAACGGTATCTATCAGGCTTCTGAAGATGAAGTCGTATCGACGTATGATGTTGGGTATGCCAACGGATTGGACCGTTTGGCATCGAACCGTTATGTGACACCCGAAGGGATCGCGTTGCGAGGTCGTATCTCGATGGATAATGTGGTGTTCTCAACCGACAAAGAGGAGTTGATGATTTTTGATAACGCAAACGATTACGCCCGAAGCGTCGGGACGATCGGATACGAGATCCTTGCTTGTTTGGACAAAGATCTCAAGCGAGTTTGGGTAGACTAAAGGCGTTTTACGTAGTAATCTTAATAATGGCCTCGGCAAAGATCGCTCCATCTAGTCGAAGCTCGATCAAATCCTCCAAGTCTTCCATATTATCAAGATACCCTAACACTTTGGCATCAAAGAGATAGTGTTCCGCTACTTTTTGGATCTCTGAGCTATGTTTCGGGAGAACGATCAAATACGATGCGCCGAGGTTTTCGGCAATAACCGCATCGGTAATGGACTCGACGTGAAGTGCGAAACGGATAGAATTTTGACGTAAATAGTCGATAATATCGAGATTTTCAGGTGAAAAATAGAGTGCCACAACCGAGTTTGAGGGTGTATAGCGGATCGCTTCGATCGCATCGATATGGTAAAACGGTTGTGAGGAGACGTAGGGGTGACCGAATAAAAGCATAGACTATCCTTTCATGCATTCATGTGAGCAGTAGTATTTACCCTCTTTCATGAGTGCCTCTTTGGGGGAGACGAAGGTGTTGCATTTGCTACAGGGAATCATGGCATCCTCTTGTGATGAATCATCATAGCGAGAGGAGAGGGGCTTTTTTTTGAAAAAAAGGGTATAAACGACAAAAACGATTCCGATAAGCAATAAAAGTTTTAATACCATAATTACATCTTTATAAGCAAATAATGACGATTTTGAGCTTCGATGATTTGATAATCAAGGGTTTCATCGATTTCATCATACACCTTTTCCCCTTTGTAAAAGAGCAAAAGAGAACCTTTGACGCAAAACGGTTTGGAGAGTTTTAGCAACATTGCTGTATCGGTAACGGCACGTGAGGTGATCAGATCATACGGTTCGCTTGGTAGCTGTTCTACCCGCACCCCTTTGACCTCCACGTTGTCCAACCCCAAATCGGCTTTGACAAATTGTAAAAAACTCGATCGTTTGGTGAGCGGTTCTACCAGCGTGAAGTGCGTTTGAGGAAGTGCCATTGCCAAAATCATCCCTGGAAATCCCGCTCCCGTACCGATATCCATCGCTTTTTTGAGAGGGGGGAGAAACGTAATGGGGGTGATCGCATCGACGATAAACTCATCGATTTGTTGGAGAGTTTTAGCCCCTGTGAGATTGTGGATTTTATTCCATTTTTCGAGGAGAGTTTTATAGTGTTCAACATGGGGTAAAAAGGTTTCGGGAACATCGATATGGCGCGTTTTGAGCATAGTTTGTAAACGTTTCAATGGCTCTTCTTGCTATGAGGATAGTGAATCATAAACGAATTTTATCCTAACTCAGTCAAAATCGGGTGTAATTGCTCCATTTTTCGTAGCGTGTTTATGCGATTTTTCAAAGGCGTAACAGAGGGAGAGTAGATTGAGAACTTTATTCTATCGGTTTGCTCATAATATTTTGGTTGGTTTGCAACGGGAGATAGATGGAGATTGATCCTTGAAACGAGAGGATTTTTTTTGGAAAGCTTTTGCTTCATCAGCCGTTTTGAAAGGTTCAGCTGCGATGATGTACCGTCCTGCTGATTTACGGAAATGGAGGATAAAATTTTCATTTTCGGCATATTGAGCTACTGCAGATGAGGGATCGTTTTGAAATCGTTCGTATGCTTTGCGGGCTTTGCTCGCAAAGTGCGTAACATCAGATAATAATAAAAAACGCATATGACCCCCAAATTCTCATTTTATGATAATCGAATGTATGTTTAAAAAGCTGATTAATGGTCGGAAACGGCTAAAGAATATGTCCCATCTGCTCTTTTTTGACTTTTAGATACCCTTCATTATGAGGATTTGGATCGATAATGACTGGAATCCGTTCTGTGATTTCGACGTTGAGCTCCTTTACAACATTTACTTTAGCGGGATTATTGGTAAGTAATCGAATCTTAGTAAGTCCGAAATCTTTAAAAATCTCTTTTACAACATTATAGGTGCGTTGATCGGGTTTGAAGCCGAGTTCGACGTTGGCCTCGATTGTGTTGCGCCCTTGATCTTGGAGTGCGTAGGCATTGATTTTATTTAACAGACCGATATTTCGCCCCTCTTGACGGTGGTAGATGACCAAACCTCCCTCAGAAGCGATTAATTTTAGGGCTTTGTGTAACTGATTGTTACAGTCACATTTGATGCTTCCGAGGGTATCTCCCGTAAGACATTCGGAGTGGATACGGACTAAGGGAGATTCTTGTTGTTCGAAGTTCTCGGTAAAAATGGCAAGATGTTCTTGGTGTCCCTCTTTGTAGGCACGGATTTTAAATTTGCCGTATTTGCTCGGCATATTGGCGATAGATGATTTTTCGAAAGTAGTTGTTGTATTCATGTGGCAATTATAATTTTCTTTTCTTAAACTAACACTTGCTACACTTACTATACTTTTTTTTGGAGCAATTTTATGGAGCGTTTTCGCCGTACCCGTCTCAACTCACAATTACGTGCTTTGGTTCGTGAAACTCATGTGAGCGTAGATGATTTTATCTATCCTCTATTCGTCCGTCCGGGTGAGGGGATTAAAACCGAGGTCTCTTCGATGCCCGGTGTCTATCAAATGTCACTCGATGAAATTTTAAAAGAGTGTGAACAGTTACAAAAATTGGGGATTAATGCGATTATTTTGTTTGGTATTCCTGAAGTGAAAGATTCGATCGGCAGTGACGCTCTTTGCGATCACGGAATCATCGCTACTGCGGTGAGGGCAATTAAACGCTCATTCCCGAAAATGTTTGTGGTGACCGATCTATGTTTTTGTGAATACACCGATCACGGACACTGCGGTATCCTTGACCATCTCCATGAGACGGTCGATAACGACCTAACGTTAGGTATTTCAGCTCAGCAAGCGTTGGTTCATGCTCGTGCCGGTGCTGATATGATCGCTCCGTCGGGGATGATGGACGGGATCATCACGACACTCCGTGAAGCACTCGATGGAGGCGGGTATGTCAATCTTCCAATTATGAGCTATTCGACGAAATTTGCGAGCGGGTATTATGGGCCGTTTCGGGATGTCGCCGAGTCGGTTCCGAGTTTTGG
>JACXUE010000002.1 GCA_014764075.1 Sulfuricurvum sp. | reverse complement strand
CTCCGCACCTCTTTGTACGCTCTTTTGGACGTCAAAGGCAAATCGGGATTCGTATACGCTCCAGTCTCTCCGACGGTCATTTTGATGAGCGGTTTACAAGGTTCGGGTAAAACGACGACAACGGGGAAACTGGCTAACTGGCTCAAAGTGCGTCAAAAGAAAAAAGTTCTCGTCGTTGCGGCGGACTTGCAACGTCTGGCGGCGGTGGAGCAGCTTCGCCAAGTGTGCGCCAGCATCGATGTAGAGCTGTATGCCGACGATGCAACGAAAAATCCGGTCGAAGTGGTTAAAGCGGCATTGGATCATGCGAAAAAAGTGCTTGTGGATGTCGTATTGATCGATACCGCCGGACGCTTGGCAATCGATGATGAGTTGATGGGAGAGTTGGCGGAGGTCAAAGCCGTATCCAACCCGCATGAGATTTTCTACGTTGCCGATTCGCTCTCAGGTCAAGATGCGGTTCGTACCGCCGCGACCTTTAATGAGAAAATCGGGATCGATGGGGTTATCCTCACCAAATACGACGGGGACTCCAAAGGGGGCGTAGCTCTAGGTATCGCCTCTCAGATCCAAGTGCCGCTCCGTTTTATCGGTGTTGGGGAGAAGATGGAAGATCTCGAAATCTTCTTGCCCGATCGCATCGTCAACCGACTAATGGGGCTTGGGGATATCGAAGGACTTGCCGAACGTACCGCATCGGTTATCGATGAGAAAAAAGCGAAGCAACTCACTAAAAAGATCAAAAAAGGGGAGTTCAATTTCAATGACTTCCTAGAGCAGATGGAGAGCCTCAAAAAAATGGGGAGCATGAAATCGATCATGGGGATGATCCCAGGTATGGGCGGTATGGCATCGGCACTCAAAGATTTTGATTTGGAAAACTCTACTCAGCTCAAACAGATCAAAGCGTTGGTCTCATCGATGACGGTGAAAGAGCGCGAAGATCCGGAATTGCTCAACAACAGTCGAAAAGCCCGTTTGGCGAAAGGGTGTGGTTTGGATATTATCGAAGTGAACCGTATCTTGAAACAGTTTAAAAACGCATCAAAAATGGCAAAAAAATTCTCAGGCAAAGAGGGGATGAAAAATCTTCAAAGTATAATGGGACAAATGAGAGGGATGCAGTTTCCGCGCTGATCCCAAATGAGCGTTAAAAGGGTGATTTCATGGAATCTCTCTTTTAGCGTTCAAGCGATTTTACTGTTTTTCTTTTGCTTTTGTGGGCAAAACACTCTGTAAAGTTACTTGTCGCTGCGCAAACAGTCTGGAATGATACGCTTGAAATTAAGTGTATTCGGTGCCTTTAAATCTCGAAAATATGTTTTCGCAGCTTTAGAGGGTTGCAAGGGAGATTTGTCCCTGCTTTAAAATGGGCTTTGCTCATTTTAAATTTAATTAATGAAACAAGGAATTAGCCATGGCAACAGTCATCCGTCTTACCCGTATGGGACGTAAAAAACAGCCTTTCTACCGTATCGCGGTAACCGATAGTCGCAAACGCCGTGATGGTGGTTGGATCGAATTGATCGGTTACTACAATCCGATGACGGATCCTATTACTACCAAAGTAGATGAAGAGCGATTAAACTATTGGTTGAGCGTTGGTGCTCAAATGTCAGACCGCGTTAAAAAAATTACCGGTAAATAATCATGGTAGCCGATTTCGTCGCAGGTTTTGCCAAACTCATCGCCTCCTATCCCGAAGAGATTCGGGTAGAGTCCCATGAAGGTGACGAAGTGACCGAGATCGTTTTGTATGCGAATCAGGCCGATGTCGGTAAGTTGATCGGGAAAGAGGGTAAAATGATCGGTGCGATCAAAACCGTTATCTCCGGATGCAAAGCCAAAGACGGCAAAAGTTACCGAATCAATGTCGAACCGCTTTCGTAATTCAGCGCCCGCTGATCTTCTTCATGTTGCTACACTGGGTCGTGCCGTCGGTCTAAAAGGGGATATGAAGCTGAACCTCTTCACCGATTTTCCCGAACAGTTTACCCCCAATTCGACCTTTATCCTCGAAAACGGCAGTGAGATTGCAGTACACTCCTATAATCCGGAGCGGGAATTGGTACGACTCAAAGGGATTGACACCCCCGAAGCGGCAAAAGCGCTTACCAACGCCAAACTGTATACCACATTCGAAGCGACGCGTGAGCGATGCAACTTGGGTAAAGGGGAGTTTTTTTGGTTTGATCTTTTGGGTGCCAGCGTCGTTGAAGGGGGAACTCTCCTGGGGAAAGTCCAGGAGATAGAACGGATCGGCGTGCAAGATTATCTTCTGGTAGCCACCGCTCCTTCGTTGATTTCCAAAGGGTCGAGCGAGACCTTTTTGATCCCCTACATCGATCATTATGTGATCGATTCGGATGCAACGGCAAAAGTGATTAGCGTAAAGGGCGGATTGGATCTGTTAGAGGCGTCCTGATGCGTTTTACCTACATTACGATCTTCTCCAATCTGATCGAGGGGTATTTCCAAGACTCTATCCTCAAGCGGGGGATCGAATCGGGAAAATTTTCGGTCGATTATCTCAACCCCAGAGATTTCAGCGCATCCAAACATTACAAAGTCGACGATACTGCCGCAGGCGGCGGTGCGGGAATGGTGATGACCCCTCAGCCATTGTTCGATGCGCTGAAAACATTGCCCAAAGAGGCTCATATTATCTTTGTCGCTCCGGTAGGGAAGCAATTTACCCAAAACGATGCTAAACGTCTTGCTAAAAAATCTCATGTAGTTTTTGTCAGCGGTCGCTATGAGGGGATCGATGAGAGGGTGGTTGAGCGATTTGGAGATGAAGTGTTCAGCATCGGCGATTACGTCCTCACGGGAGGGGAGCTCCCTTCGCTGGTAATGACCGATGCGATCGTCCGAAACATCGAAGGGGTTTTAGGAAACAGCCAATCGTTGGAATATGAGAGTTTCGAATCTCCACTTTTAGAAGCCCCTTCGTTTGGAAAGCCCCCTGTGTATGAGAATATGAGTGTTCCATCAGAATACTTAAAGGGAAATCATAGTAAAATTCGTGCACTAAAATCGTCTCTGTCTGAGTGCAAAACAAAATACTTCAGACCGGAGCAGCTTCAAAAGCATAAAATAAGGACATCTTATGAAAAATAAGTATATCGCAAGTTTCGAGCAAGCACAAATCGCTAGCAAAAACGTCCCTGAGTTCCGCGCGGGGGACACCCTTCGTTTAGCGGTAACTATTACCGAAGGTGACAAATCACGCGTACAAAATTACGAAGGGATCTGTATCTCTATCCGTGGAGAAGGTACCGGAAAAACCATTACTGTACGTAAAATCGGTGCCAATGGCGTTGGTATCGAGCGTGTATTCCCAATCTACAGTGACAGTTTAGAGAAAATCGAAGTTCTTCGCCGTGGTCGTGTACGCCGTGCGAAATTGTTCTATCTTCGAGACCTTGCAGGTAAAGCCGCGCGTATCAAAGAGATTCGTAAAAAATAATCTCATCGCCGCTTTGAGCGGCACCCTTTCTACCCTTTTATATTCCGAAATACTCCCTTTTTTTGCAAAACAAACCAAGCTCACCCCCCTTTTAATGCCCGTTCAATATCGCGTTTGATACTTTTTTCTTTGAGGTCTTCTCGTTTGTCGTAGAGCTTTTTCCCTTTGACGATAGCCACTTGCATTTTGGCAATGTTTCGATCGTTGAAATAGATACTCAGCGGTACGAGAGTAAATCCCTCTTTTTCGACTGCTTTGAGCATTTTGTCGATTTGCTTTTTATGGAGGAGCAGTTTACGGCTTCCCCGCTCTTCATGGGCGTAAAAACGGTGCGTTGTATCGAGTACCCCGATGTGGACATTAAATACGAACGCTTCACCTCGAACAATTTTGATAAATCCGTCTTTGAGGTTTACCCGTCCGGCACGAAGTGCTTTGACTTCAGACCCTTTTAGGACGAGTCCCGCTTCAAATTTCTCTTCGATGTAGTAGTCAAAAAATGCTTTTTTATTGGTGGCGATGTTTTCACCCATAGTTATTGTTCCTTAATTCTAAAAAAACTGCTTCCGCTTCCTGAGAAAAACCAGCCTTCTTTTTCATGTAGTTGGGGATAGCATCCTAGTGCGGAGCGGTAGAGATCATTTGCTTCAAGAGGGTCTATTGACGCGAGGATGTCTCGCGACAAGGTTGATTCCAATCGGGTAGCTTCTTGGGTGTCGATCGGAGCGTAGAGGTGTTCACGGTAGTGGCGATAGACGGCGGGAGTGCTGATGCAGATGTCGGGGGTGACAACCTCAAAATCGATCAGTGGCTCGTCAAAGGGCTCAACAATTTCTCCGATCCCTCGGACATTCGCACTCTCATAGCCGTAGACGAAAAAGGGGACATCGGCTCCGACATTGGTACCGATATCGGCAAGCTCAAGGGTGTTTAGACCTAATTCCAGCTTTTCGTTGCACATTTTGAGAAATGTCGCCGCATCGGAGCTTCCCCCGCCCAAACCGGCAAAAGTGGGGATCTTTTTGTCGACGCAGACGGCGTGATTCTCAAAAAAAAGTGAGAGCTTCTCCGAGTGGGTAACGCTTTGGAGATATTTGTAGGCTTTGTAGATCGTATTGGAGTGGACGGGGCAGTCGAAATTTCCCCGAATTTCAAACTCGGGTGTCGATTTTTTCTCAAACCACAAGATATCAAAAAGAGAATTGACCCGCATAAAGCGGGAGCTCAAGGTATGGTAATCTCCCCTCATTCCGGTAATTTTGAGAAAAATATTGACTTTGGCGTAGGCTTTATAGCGGATCATAATGTGAATTTTTGGGTGAGTTGTTGTAGAAGTGATTTATCCTCTTTGACTTTTGAGGCGACTTTGTTAGAGTTTTCGACAGCGCGGACGAGTTCGCTGCGTAAAACCCGAATATTGTGGGGTGCGTCAATCCCCAGTTTGACCACCCCTTTGTCGATAGAGATCACTTTGACGGTGATAGTATCGGCAATAATAATCGATTCTTCGGCTTTACGGGAGAGGATTAGCATGCTTCAACCTTGTTTAGTAGATAGGAGACACCCTCGGGATGGATCTCGATAATCGAGAGTGTGTCGCCGTTGTCGATCCAATAGACTCCATCCTCGCGGAGATCGAAATCATCACGTTGGAGAGGCTGTCCTAAAAGGATCGTTTGCAATGTGCCATTATAGCGATTTTTAGGGATGGATAGGGAAGTTTTGATATCGAGGGCTTTTTCGTTCTCAAAGACAAATTGCCCTTCATTGAGTCGCTCCAATGCACTGAGAGAACCGTTACAATCGAGACGGTGAGCGATGATTTCCCCTATAGAGCGGATATAACTCCCCTCGGAAACGGTCGCCTCAAAGGTGATGAAAGGGTGGCAATAGTGAATGAGAGCAAGATCATAGATGGTCGAGGTGATGGCACGCATATCAACCTCTTTCCCCTCCCGTGCCAGTTCATAGGCACGACGACCGTCAATCTTTTTGGCGCTGTATTTGGGGGGGAGATAGGTAAGCTCACCGATGAGAGAGGTGCAGACGCTGCGAATCTCCTCTTCGCTAACTGGGGCGACGTGATCAATGGTCTCGATTTTCTCTATATCGAGGGTGGGCGAGTAGGCTCCGAGCCATAATGTTGCACGGTAACGTTTGGGTGTTTTGTTTAAAAATCGGAAAAGCCGTCCGTGGTTGCCGAACGCGACGATCAATACCCCTTTAGCGAAGGGATCGAGGGTACCGGAGTAGCCCGCTTTTTTGACGCCGTAGCGTCGTTTGAGGCGACCGAGGAACTGGTTGGAGCTGATTCTAGCAGGTTTATAGGCGACGAAGAGACGGTTCAATCAGAGTTTCTCCACGAATGAATCGAGGATTTCCCGTTTGTTGCCGCCGAAGTTGATGGAGAGTTTGAATTCACGTCCTGCTTTGCCCACCCCCTCGACCCGTCCGGCGCCGAAGATTTTGTGGCGCACTAAATCCCCTTTTTTGTAGGAGGTGTTTTTTTCCAAAATCAATGACCCCTCGCACAACCCCGCTTCGTTGATAAAACGGCTTTTTTGTAGATCGGTGCGACGCCCTTTGTAGAAACGGCTTTGGACGTTGGAGAGGGTGAGGTGGGTTTTGGCTCTGGTGAAAGCCACATAGCCCAAGCGGCGCTCTTCTTCCAAATCGCTTCCTTCCCCAATGAGGGGTAAGAATCCCTCTTCGAGTCCGATGACGAAAAGGTGCTCAAACTCCAGCCCTTTTGAAGCGTGGATGCTCATGATGTAGATGCTCTCCCCCTCCACCTGATCTTGTTCGCTTTGTAGGGTGATGTCATTCAAAAATTCGGGAAGAGAGGCATCAGGATTTTGTTTGACGTAATCGCGGAAGAGCCCGTAAAATTCATCGACGTTGGCCATTTTTTCGGCTTCATCGGGGAGCCCCTTGAGGGTCTCTTTGATTTTAAACCGCTCTTCGAGTAGATCGATAAAGCGGTAAATAGTCTCCTCAGAGACACGACGAAGTTCCAAGATTTCGGAGACGAAATTGCGCAGTTCCACCGCATTTCTTTTTCGAACCAGCCCTTCAAGTTCACCCTCAGAGAGGGTGGAGATAAACTCAAACATCGATTTTCCTGCTTCGATGGAGGAGAGCTCGATTTTATCGATCGTCGCTTTGCCTAATCCCCGTTTGGGCTTATTGATAATCCGTTTCAGTGAAAAGTTATCATGGATATTGGTGATGACCCGTAGATAGCTGATGAGATCTTTGATCTCCGCACGGTCATAGAAACGGAGTCCGCCGACGAGTTTGTAGGGGACGCCGGCACGGTTAAGTCCCTCTTCGAGTGAGCGGCTTAGAGCGTTGATGCGATAGAGTACGGCGATTTCGTTAGGACGAATCCCGCGCTCAATAAGTTCTTTGATCGCTTTAGCGATTTTTTGCGACTCTTCGGACTCATCGTGCGACGTAATGGTTTGAACGTCATCGCCTCCGCTTTTGGTGGCGATGAGGGTTTTCCCCAAACGGGAGCGATTGTGCTCGATGAGGGCGTTTGCAACCGTCAAAATTGGCTGGGTCGAGCGGTAGTTATGCTCTAGCTTGATCACCTTCGCATCCTTAAAATCCTGATCGAATTCGAGGATATTGCGCACATGCGCTCCGCGCCATCCGTAAATGCTTTGATCATCATCCCCTACCACGCAGAGGTTATTGTGAGTAGAACAGAGTTTTTGGAGTAATCGAAATTGGAGTTCGTTGGTGTCTTGGTACTCATCAATCATGATGTATTGGTATTTTTCAGAGGTTTGGCGGCATAAATCGGTGTGTTCGTCGAGCAATTTATAGGTAAGGCAAAGAAGATCATCAAAATCGACAAGGTTGTTTTTGAGGAGGTAGGCTTCGTACTCTTCGTAGATTTTAGCGATATGTTTGTAGTTGGTCAGCTCCACTTGTGCGTATGCTTCGGCAGGATCGATGAGGGAGTTTTTATAGCGTGAAATTTCAGAAGCAACGAGGGCGGTAGGGAGATCCGCATTGATCTTTTTGATGATCTTTTTTTTGTCGTCAGTATCGATCACGACGAAATTATTGCCTCGTCCGAGGAGGTGAATATGAAATTTTAAAAACAGGAGCCCGAATTTGTGAAACGTGCATAGCAGCGGTGGGAATGAGTTTTGGGTGATGAGCGACATTGCCCGTTCCCGCATCTCTTTAGCCGCTTTGTTGGTAAAAGTGAGGGTCAACGTATTACCGGCGGGGATGCCGACTTGGTCAAGAAGATAGGCGAGTCGAGTGGTAATGGTTTTGGTTTTGCCGCTTCCCGCACCCGCTAGAATGAGCAAAGGACCGTCAATCTGCTCCACGGCACTCCGTTGTGCTTCGTTAAGAGTGGAAAGAATTTCATCCATGCCGTTTTTGCCTTGATTGATATTAATAGATACTTTTATTATAGCCCAATTTTTCTGTTATTTAAATTCCCCTTTTTACAAATAGAAAAAATGAATGATAACTCTTGCAATGGTTATAATATTGAGTTATAATACTGATATTCATTCAGCTTATAGGAATTATTATGCTAAAAGATTTTGCCAAACTCATGACATTTTTGACCGTTGTTCGAGAAAAAAGTTTCTCGAAAGCTTCGGCAAAACTTGGCATTTCTCAACCTGCAGTGACACAGCAGATCAAATTTATAGAGGATTACCTCGATACGCGTGTGGTAGAACGGAAGAAAAACGGGATTAAGCTCACAAAAGAGGGAGAGGATCTTTATCGTATTGCTGCCAAACTTGAAAAAGCGATCCAAACCTCTGAAAAAGAGGTGCTCAAGATCATCAATAAAGAGTTTACCTTTATCGTCGGTGCGTCGCATGCCATCGGAAATTACGTATTGCCGTCATATTTGGGAGAGCTCAAAGAGAAAATCAACAACGAAGTACATATCCGTGTTGCGTTCTCCGAAGAGATTATCAATCAGCTCTTGGATAAAAAAATCGATATTGCTTTGATTGAATCTCCTGTTTTTCGGGATGGATTAATCTATCGTGAATGGGAAGAGGATGAGTTGGTCGTATTCTCTAATCAGCCGATCCCAAAACAGCTTCGCAAAGAGGATATGTACAAATTTGATTGGATCTGCCGTGATGAGAACTCCCATACCCGTAAATTGACGGCGGAAGTCTTCGAAGAGATCGGTGTTGAGTGTTCGGGCTTCAACGTAATCGGAGTTGTTGCGAGTTCGACCGCAATCAAAGAGACATTGATACGCTCACCCAAAGATGCCGTACGTCCGGTCGTGTCGGTTATTTCCCGCCATGTTATTAGCGACGAGGTGGAAGAGGGGAGATTGTTTGAAGCGCGGATTAAAAACTATAAAATTAAGCGTAAATTTTACATCGCCTACAGCAAAGAGCGCAAACACGATGCGTTTATCGACAATGTTGTCAATTACTTGTTGGGATTAAAACTCTAAGATATCACTCCCGTTACCCTTCGACGTGCTTAGGGCGAACGGGTGTTATGTCACTTTTTCTTCAAAAACTTCTGATTTTCGGGATTCGACAAGAGTGCGCTCATCGAATTTTGAACCCCTTCATTTTTCTCGATATTAACCAAGCTCTGACGCTCTTGCGGAAGTGCGAGATTGACAAATGCCGGTGTGTCATCGATAATAATCTGTACGATAGAGAGCAAAGGGACGGAGACAAAACTTCCGATGTTCTCTTGACCGAATCCCGCTTCAAAAATCAGAATGTCATTATCGATGCGGGCGCTTTCAAACGTATACCCTGCGAGAAAAAAGAGGGTCATCGCTCGAAATTCGTCGCTCACATGTTTGGGGAGCTGAGGATTGAAGGTTACCTGTTCGATTTTGCATAAAATACCGAAATTTTGGTCGTTTTCGAACAAAAAAATCAGCATGTCCCGCAGGTGATTTTCCATTAATCGTGCATATGAAGGGCTTTTAATGATATCGAATAACATACGCTCAAACCTGTTTTTAGCTAATTATACCATTTTCGACTTCAAGGAATCCAACCATGGCGTTCATGATGGCGACGGAGCTGGCTTTGGCAATATCCAAGGGGGTGAGGGGTGCGGTTCGTAAAAAACCCTCATCGAGGAGTCTGGCTCTTGTCGTCCCTTCCAACAAAGGAGATTGAGGTGTGTACCAGCGATCATCGATTTGTAGAGCGATATTGGCAATCGTGGTGTCGCGTAAGAGTCCGTTTTTTACAATCAACACATCATCGCACACGCCTCTAAGCTCGTAAAGGGTGTTTAAGTTCTCTCGATCGGAGTATTTGAGAGGATACTCGATCGTATCGTCGTAAACAAGCTTGAGAGATGTTACGGATCGCGGCGCATAGGGGATAAATTCGACCGAGTATTGGATCGAATCGTAGACAAAACGACATCGGTAGAGCGTATCATCGGGAGGGGAAATAAGGGCATTTAGATCATAGCAGGTAGGGCATCTGAGTTGTTTGAGCGATCTATCTAGCCGTTGTTGGTGATAGGAGAGGTGAAGCGCCTCCCCAAGATCGCACCGGATCGTCTCTAAAAGCATTACGCTTCAAACAGTGGAGTGCTAAGGTAACGTTCTGCCGTGTCGCATAAAATCGTGACAATCACTTTTCCTTTGTTTTCAGGACGCGCGGCGATTAGGGACGCGGCGTGAACATTCGCCCCTGCTGAGATCCCTACTAACAACCCTTCGGTTTTGGCAAGTTCTTTGGATGCGGCAATAGCCTCTTCGTTACTTACGGTAATTACTTCGTTATAGAGATCGGTATTGAGCACTTGGGGCACAAAACCCGCTCCGATCCCTTGGATTTTATGAGGTCCCGGTTTGCCGCCGGAGAGGACGGCGGAATCTTTGGGTTCGACGGCGATAATTTGAATGTTTGGCAAAACAGATCTTAGAGCCTCTCCCGTTCCGGTAATGGTTCCTCCGGTTCCGATAGCGGCAACAAAAATATCGATTTTCCCCTCGGTATCACGCAAAATCTCTTGGGCGGTAGTGACACGATGGATAGCGGGATTGGCGGGATTGGCAAACTGCTGGAGGATAATGGCGTTAGGGTTTGCCGCAACGAGTGCATTGGCTTCATCGATAGCCCCTTTCATCCCTGCCGCCGCCGGTGTAAGGACGAGATTGGCTCCCAGTGCTTTAAGGAGGTTGCGACGCTCAATCGACATCGATTCGGGCATGGTGAGGGTGAGTTTTAGCCCGAGCGCGGCGCAGATAGAGGCTAGTGCGATTCCGGTGTTACCGCTGGTGGGCTCGATGATGAGGGTATCGTGATCGATATGTCCCTGATCCATGGCGGTTTTGATCATATTGAACCCAATACGGTCTTTGACCGAACTGGTCGGATTCATAAATTCGCATTTGCCGAGAATGGTTGCGTGGGTTGTTTGACTCAGTGCGTTGAGACGAATCAAAGGGGTATTGCCGATAAGTTCAGTGATATTTACCGCGATGTTCATGTCGTATCCCTGTTTTTTGGTAAGTATAATAATAAATCGGAAAAAAGACAATATACCATACTAAATTGCTATGTTTAATTTGGATTATTACGGACAAATCGGTATCCAATTCCCAATTCCGTTTGGATATAGGTGGGAGAGGTGAGATCAGGTTCGATTTTTTTGCGCAGGAAATTGATCTGGGTGCGTAAATACTGCATCTCATGCTCATACCCTAAATCGATAAATTTTAAGACCTGATTGTCAAAAAAACAGACTTGGAAAATTCAAAAACGCCCAACTTTCAAAACAGAGCCGCAAAAGCGGCTTTGTTTAGAGGGTTCGATTATGATTCGATGGTCGAAACTGATTATTTCGGGACTTATTCAATCGATTATCAATGTGATCAAAGCGCATAATTTTAACGTTCGGCACTAAAACGAGTTTGCCGTTCGTTTACTCTTTTCCCCTATAATACACCTAGTTGGATGCCAAATCAGCGAGCATCCGATGTTTTTTCATTGTATCACTCCTTAAAAACAGATCTCTCTTTTAGTAGCGAAGAGAGACTCTCTTTCCTTTGCATTTCACCCAAAACCCTGAGTAATCCCAAGGAAACCTATGATCGAGAACAGCATCTCAAACTTCTTTAAACTCGAATCGCCAACAAGGATTCTGCTCATTATCGCCACTCGGAATCGGTTTTTCCGATATCACCGCAAAAGATTTTCTCGACAGTGTGACATTGGGGATCGCTTTGAGTGACGATCGGCTGGGGATTCTTATGGGATCGCTTCTCTCCGGAGTGATTGGATATGGGGTGTTAAAACTCTTTTTGCGGAAAGAGGCTTAGTAAACAATCCCGCTCCCTCCGCCGTTGGCGGAATGAAAGACTATTGTATTGTTTTTTCGTGCATAAAAACGGATCAGTAGTTTTTGCACCGTTGGTTCGATCGAGGGTTTAAACCATCCGTTGTTACTCACCGCAATCATGTAGCGTACTTCAGGAGTATAAAGCTCTTTGCGGGTTGCTTCGTAACAGACGGCATTGCGGAAACTCACTCCGTTGACGCTGAAATCGGTTGGTTTTTTCGCCGTAACGAAATCGGCACCCCCTCCGAAAATCTCACGGTTTACCCACTCGCGCATAAATTCGGGTAGCGGAATATACTCGCCAAACGGAACAAGGATCGTTTTTTTGGCGACGGTGAGTTTCCCATGTTGATAGAGATAGGAGACATTGTAGTTAAGACCGTTTTCTCTATGGAGCGTTCCGGTGAGGATCGAAATGCGTAGCGAGCGCTCGACCAGGGCTTGGGAGATGTCGGGATATTCGTTCATGTAGAGGGGAAATGCCGATTCGGGGAGGACGACGAGATCATACCCTTGCGCGATCGCATCATCAATCGCAGCGAAGTTTTCGCTTAGGGTTTGCTCCAACCGTTCACTTTGCCATTTTAAATCTTGGGAAATTTCGGTGGAGACGAGTTTGATTTTGACATCGGGAAGTGGTGGCGGCGTATAGGAGTTCTGGAGCCCGCCGAGCAGCAAGAGGAGCGGAAACGCTTTTCCCTTTCCTTGAAACCAGACGGTAGAAGCGAGGGCGAACACGATTAGCGCGAACTGCCATTTCTCAATCCCCATATAGCTTTCGACAAAAATGATCTCGCTCTGCATCCAGTTGAAATCCATTGGCCATACAAAGGTGAGACCAAAAAGGATGGCGGCGCGAAGGTGGGGATGTTCGGTGAGTGCCATGGTTCCGTAATAGAGGGCATAAACGATCCCAAAACCCAAAGCGACCAGCCATGTGGCCCATCCAAGACCGTAATACTGGAAACTAAAACCGATCCAATAACACCATAGCAACCCAATCCAAAAACCGCTGAGAAGGATTGTTTTTTTAGTGCCGAACAGTAATCCATAAAGTGCCCCTAATCCCAAAACAGTGTTGAGTGCTTTGGAGCTCAGACCAAAATGTTCGAAATAAATAAATGCGCTGAACGCAAGGGCAATAACAACGGAGAAAATCAGTTCACGGCGGGAAAGTGTCGGTATTTTCATGTCGGAATTATAGCGCTGTTAGCCACATTTGAGTATAATGCCCCAATTATATAAAACCAAGGTAGCACGATGGAATTCATTTCTCAAATTCTCCCATTTGTCTTTTTGATCGCGATTATGTACTTTGTGATCATTCGTCCCCAAAACCAACAGGCTAAAAAACACAAAGAGATGGTAGAGTCTCTCGCAAAAGGGGACAAAGTAGTAACGAGCGGCGGTTTGATCGTCGAGATCAAAAAAGTGGAAGAGAACTTTTTTGCCGTGAAATTCAACAACGAAACCGAAGGACGTCTTGTCAAAGAAGCGGTTGCACGAAAGTACGAGGATGAAGCTTAATTACCGCGTAATTATCCTAATCGCCGCGACGATTTTTGGTCTCATTTTTTCGCTCCCGTCGTTCACCCAAAGCTCTGAGGGGAAAAAGATTACCCTAGGATTGGATTTGCAAGGCGGTCTTCATATGCTTTTGGGGGTTAAAACCGAAGAAGCGGTGAATTCCCAAATCAAAGCACACGCTTCGGGGATCAAACATTTCAGCGAACATAATGATATTTTGATCGAAGGGTTGAGTGTCCAAGAGGGGGAAGTGACGTTTGAACTCCTCGATAGTGACGATGCGACCGCAATGGATGAGTACCTCAAAACCCTTGAGGGGACGGTGGTGAAAGCGACAGAGGGGAAGTACTCTCTTGCTATGACCCCTGAAGCGGTTGAAAAGTTGAAACTCCAAGCCGTTGATCAGGCAATCGAGACGATCCGAAACCGACTTGATCAGTTTGGATTAGCCGAACCTACCGTAGCCAAACAGGGGATCGATAAAATCCTCGTAGAGCTTCCGGGGATCAAAACACCTCAAGAAGAGCAGCGTGCCCGTGAGTTGATCTCCCGTGCGGCAAAGCTTGAACTGATGGCGGTGGATGAAGATCGCGCCATGCGTGTCAGCGATATGAGCGATGCGGAGGCGTTGAGCTACGGGGATGTGATTTTGCAGGATGCGTTGCAACCTCAAATCAAACATTTGGTCAACGAAATCCCGATTTTGGATGGGACGATGCTTACCGATGCTCAAGTGGGGTACGATCAAAACAACCGTCCGGTCATTAATTTCTCTCTCAACGCTCAGGGGGCACAGATTTTTGGTGATTTTACGGGTAAAAGTGTCGGCAAACGGCTTGCGATCGTGTTGGATGGCAAAGTCTATTCGGCTCCGGTGATTAACGAGCGGATCGGGGGTGGAAGCGGTCAGATCAGCGGTAACTATACGACTGCCGAGGCAAACGATTTGGCGATTGCATTGCGCTCGGGTGCTTTGCTCGCTCCCATCTACATGATGGAGAAACGCTCCGTTGGACCGAGTCTGGGAGCTGATAGTATCAAGGCAAGTATGGTTGCGTTGATAGGCGGGTTTGCATTGGTTGCCGTATTTATGATTATTTACTACGCAATGGCGGGAATTATCGCCAATATCGCTCTTGTTGTCAACCTTGGACTTATTATCGCCCTTATGGCGTTGTTCGGTGCGACGCTGACGTTGCCAGGGATGGCGGGGATCGTCCTCACCGTCGGTATGGCGGTCGATGCCAACGTAATTATCACGGAGCGGATACGAGAATTTATCCGTCAAGAATATTCGATTCGTAAGGCGATTGAAGCGGGGTACGACAACGCTATGCGCTCGATTTTGGATGCGAACATTACCACGTTGATCGCGGCGGTCGTGTTGTACGTGTACGGAACGGGGGCGATTAAAGGGTTTGCGATCACGATCAGCATCGGGATTTTAGCATCAATGCTAACGGCGATTTTGGGAACACATGGGATTTATCAAATGTTGGAAGAGCGGATGTCTAAATCCAAAACTCCGGGCAAATATTTCGGGATCAAGGGGTAGATATGGAATTGTTTAAAGCAGTACGTCCTCTCCCGTTTATGGGTAAAGCCAAATATGCGATTGTCCTATCGATTATGATGGTACTCGGGTCGTACGCCCTTTTGTTTACCAAAGGGATGAATTTCGGTATCGATTTTGTCGGCGGGACGATCGTTCAGGTAAAGTATGAAGGGAACGCACCGATCGATGAGATGCGCAAACGCCTCAGCGGCAATGCGATGTTTGAGGGATCATCGATCAACGAGTTCGGCTCACCTGATGAGGTAGTCATACGACTCAAAAATTCATCAGATAGTGTGACACAAGATATCGGGGATGTTGTTCGCGAAAAACTCTCCGGTACGGGTCAATTTGAAATCCGCCGTGTCGATATCGTCGGTGCGAAAGTGGGAAGCGAGCTCCGCGAGAAAGGGATTATGGCGTTGACACTTGCTATTATCGGAATCTTGATCTACGTATCATTTCGTTTCGAGTGGCGTTTTGCCGTTGCGTCAATTATCGCACTTGTCCACGATATCTCCATTGCGATAGGGGCTATTTCATTGATCGGTTTGGATGTCAATCTCGATGTTCTTGCGGCACTATTGACTGTCTTGGGATATTCGATCAACGATACGATTATTGTCTTTGACCGTGTCCGCGAGGGGATTACCGATTTGAAAGAGGTCGGTTTGACCGAGATCATCGATGAGTCGATCACGAAAACCCTCTCTCGTACCACATTGACATCGCTAACCACATTGTTAGTGGTTGTCGTGTTGTTTATGTTCGGAGGTGAAATCATCCATCCGTTTGCCTTTACGTTACTGGTGGGGATCGGAGTGGGAACCTACAGTTCGATTTTCGTTGCGTCGCCGATTTTAATATGGTTCGGATTTGATGTGAAGAATTATCGCACTAAACTCTCTCAAAAGGCGGCGCGTGAAGCGGAGAAAAAACGGCTTCGCGCCCAATTTGAACAAGGCGTAGTTTAAAAGGAGATGAAATGGATTGGGGTAAAGTAGTTTATGTATTTTTTACGCTGATGAGTTTGACCTCGACGGCGGCATTTTTATACGATCATACATCGATAATGCTCTTTATTGCCGCTAGTTTGAATCTTGTTTCAACCATATTGAAATTGGGTATCCGCAACCTTTTGGCAGCGGAGCTTTTGGCCGCTTCATTGGTGGCGGATATACATTTGATTCCGGCATTTATCTATATGGAAGTAGTCGGCAATGTCGGTTGGGCGATGTCATTGACGATTGGGGCAATGATTGCGAATATTTTTGCCATGATTATGCTCTTTATCGAGAGTGCGAAAGCAAAAGAGAATTACGAATAAAATAGGAGCTTTTTGTGAATTATTCCCCTGCAGAAATTGAAGCTAAATGGCAGGCTAAATGGTCGGCCACCAAAGCGTATGAACCATCCGATGATTTTACCAAACCGAAAAAATATGTCCTCAGTATGTTCCCTTACCCATCAGGACGTATCCATATGGGACATGTCCGTAACTATACGATCGGCGATGCGTTTGCCCGTTATTATCGCCAGCAAGGTTTTAACGTCCTCCACCCGATCGGTTGGGATAGCTTTGGGATGCCGGCCGAAAATGCGGCGATTAAACATGGCGTTCATCCGAAAAAATGGACGTATGAGAATATAGCAACGATGCGTGGAGAATTGGCAGGATTGGGGCTTTCATTTTCGGAAGATAGAGAGTTTGCTACTTCCAATCCGGAATACACGGCGTTCGAGCAGGGATTTATTATCGATATGTTTAATAAAGGGTTACTCTATCGTAAGCAAGGGTTTCTCAACTGGTGTCCCCACGATTTGACCGTTTTGGCGAACGAACAAGTGGTTGACGGAGGGTGTTGGAGATGTGGAACCCCGATCGTCCAAAAAGAGATGTATCAATATTATCTTAAAATCAGCGATTATGCCGAAGAGCTTCTCGAATCGCTCAAAACGCTTGAGGGGAAATGGCCAAAACAGGTTTTGACGATGCAGGAAAACTGGATCGGGAAATCGTATGGTTTGGAATTTGCGTTTAAACTCGACGAAGAGAGCCAAGCGAGATTGGGCGCTGTCTATGAAAAATTCAATGTTTTCACGACCCGTCCCGATACCATTTACGGGGTGAGTTATGCCGCATTGGCTCCGGAGCATGAGATTGTTCGTTATATGCTCTCTTGCGGATTGCTCGATGAGGCAACCAGCGAAGCCATCAAAGCAATGCAGCGTCTCAGTGCACGCGACCGTGTAACCAGCCCGAAAGAGGGGGTGGCATTGGGAATCAACGTCATCCATCCGCTCACAGGGGCTAAAGTGCCGGTATGGGTAGCGAATTTCGTCCTTACCGATTACGGCTCGGGCGCAGTTATGGCGGTTCCGGCTCATGATGATCGCGACTACGAGTTTGCAACAAAATATAATCTTCCTATCAAAGCGGTTGTTTTCCCGACTGAAGGGGAATTGCCATCGGGATGCGCCTATACCGAAATGGGAATACTCCGTGAGAGCGGAGAGTTCAGCGGTCTGGATAACGTCACCGCTAAAGCATCGATCATGGATTATTTTGAATCCAATAAACTTGGGAAAAAAGTGATCAACTTCCGTCTCAAAGATTGGGGGATCAGTCGTCAGCGTTACTGGGGTGCTCCTATCCCGTTAATCCACTGTGATACTTGCGGAATCGTTCCTGAAGACAAAGCCAATCTTCCGGTCGCATTGCCAGAGGATGTCGTGATCAACGGCGAAGGAAATCCCCTTGAACATCATCCGACATGGAAGTACTGCACCTGTCCGAAATGTGGAAAATCTGCACTCCGTGAAACCGATACGATGGATACGTTCATCCAATCATCATGGTATTTTCTCCGCTATACGGTCAAAAACGATTTTCAAGAGGCGTTTGATAAGCAAGCGCTCGATTACTGGATGGGTGTTGATCACTATATCGGCGGGATTGAACACGCGATTTTGCACCTCCTTTATGCCCGTTTTTTTACCAAAATGCTCCGCGATTTGGGATACGTCAGCTCCGATGAGCCGTTCGAGCATCTTTTAACACAGGGGATGGTTCTCAAAGACGGTGCAAAGATGTCAAAATCCAAAGGGAACACCGTCGATCCGGGGGCACTGGTGGAGAAATACGGAGCCGATACGGCGCGCCTTTTCATCCTTTTCGCGGCGCCTCCAACCCAAGAGTTGGAGTGGAACGACAGTGCGGTTGAGGGGGCATTCCGATTCCTCAAACGGTTTGCTGATCGTGCTTCGAATGTCAATGTTACCGAAACGTTGCCGGTAATCGATCATGCTTCTCTCTCCAAAGAGGAGAAAGTGGCTCGCAAAAAAGTGTACGAAGCCCTCAAGCGCGCCCAAGAGGTATACGGCGAGCGTCACACGTTCAACACGATGATCGCCGGTGTTATGGAGGCAATGAATGCGCTGAACGAACAACATAACCGCGATGTATGGACCGAAGGGTACTGGATTTTGACCTCGATTATGGAGCCGATCGTTCCCCACATTTGTTGGGAGCTCTCGGAGTCGTTATTTAATGGAAAAAATTTTGGCATTCAAACGGTTCGTGAAGAGGTGTTTCATGTCGATAGTGTTGTTTTGGGCATATCGGTCAACGGTAAAAATCGCGGTACTATGGAAGTGGGCATTAACGAATCGGAAGGATCAATCATTGAGATGGCAAAAGCGAATGTCGAGAAATGGATTGAGGGAAAAGAGATTGTCAAATCGATTGTCGTCCCCGGTAAATTGGTCAACTTGGTCATTAAAGGGTAGTCATGAACTATTGGATACTGTGCGCTTTAATCTTTTTCGCGGGATGCGGCTATCAGCCGGCGAGCCATTTTGTAAAAAATGTAGTAAGTGAAAGTGTCAGTACCGAAGTTGTTGTCTTGATGGAAGATCCCCAAAACACCGTGATAATCAAAGATGCCGTCGATACGGCTGTAATCACCAAGTTTCGGAGTGCTTTGGTACCCAAAAGCGCTTCCGGCACCCATCTGAAAATAGGGGTTGAAAGTGTATCGTTTATACCGTTGCGTTACGATACCGACGGATATGTTATCGCCTATCGAACATTGGTCGTCATGAAGACGGATAGGATCGTTGGAGAACAGATGAAGACGTATCGAACGAAAGGGATGTATGATTTCGCGATCGAACCCAATGCGATTATCACCGATCAGGCTCGTTTTGAAGCGATTCGCCAAGGGGCGCAAAAAGGGATCGATTCGTTTATCGCACAAGTCGCCGCAGAGGGTGCACACTCGAAATAAGGGGTAAGTATGACCATTCATCAGATCGTTCGCAACACCGTAGAGCGCTTAAAAAGAGAGGGAAAGATTTGGACTCCCGATACCTATACCGAAACATTTTGTACGGAAGCCAAAAAAGCGGGGTTTGTCGTAGAAGATTGCAGCGGAATCGATCGTTACGTCCCTTTGCTCGATAAAAAAACCGCGGACGAGATCAAACAATACCACGTTCGGACTACGGCAGAATTGATCCGTTTTTTGATTTCCAAAATGTCCCGCCTTAACCCTAGTGAAGCGTTGATTTTAGTTGAGGCGCTGAGTTCTCTTGCCAAGCAAATGGCGCTTAGTGTCGATGTGCTTCATAATCCTGAAGCTTCGGCGTTAGCGAAAAAAACAGTTGCTATTTTGGAATCTCAGGGTGGGGCGACTCAGATCGAGCTGCTCAAACAGGCGTGGGCAAATTTTCTCTCCCACTATGACGACTCGTTTTTTATGAAGCTAGCGCAATTCGGGACGGTTGATACTTCAAATTTACGTCATACGATTGAAAATTTATCGCTGCAAAACAGCTCTCATGAGGGGGTTGATTATGCCAATACGGTTCGACTCCTCCTCTCTTCTCTTGTCCCCTCTATCGCTCCGACGATGGATAAAACCACCATCGAGCTTTCTCAAAAATTGCGTGATAATCCCTCGTATGTAGCAACCTCTGAGTGTGAAAAAGAGCTCAAAATGGCGATTGCCATGCGTGTGGCGCTCGACAAAAAGAGTGTCGAAGAGATGGTGAGCGCATTGGATGTATTGCTTGAAAAGCTTTCGGCGCAGCTGATCGATTTAATCGAGCGAAGCGAAAACTCCAGTACTGAGATCAAAGAGGTAAAACGTGATCTTGAAGCGCTGGAGAATAGCAAACCGACCGATTTCAAAACGGCACATAAGCGGCTTTATAAAATTGCCAGTACGTTGGAAGAAAAAGTTGAAGTATTGAGTAAAGACCTCAAAGTGCACAACGAAAAAGTGACCCAGATGGGGAAAAAGATCGCGGCATTGGAATCGGAGCTGGCGGCTGCTACCCAGGCTTCCCGTGAGGATTTCTTGACCAAGTTGTTTAACAAACGGGCGATTGAAGAGTATTTGACGATCAAAGAAGCGGAATATGAGCGGCACGGGAGAGGATTTTGTGTCGCAATGCTCGATCTGGATCATTTTAAATCGGTCAACGATACCTATGGGCATGAAGCGGGGGATGCTGTCTTGTTGGCGTTTGCCAAAATACTTCGAGAGGAGGCTCGCACCACCGATATCATGGGTCGATACGGAGGGGAAGAGTTTTTGGCGATTTTAGGAGATACCGATCTTTCAGGAGCCAAAGTATTTTGTGAAAAAGTTCGTCACCATGTCGAACAGACCCATTTTATGTATCAAGGAGAGCGGATTTCGGTGAGTGTCAGTATCGGTGTTGCACAACGCAGTGATTTTCCTTCCCTTAAATCGTTGGTGAATGGTGCCGACGAGCGGCTCTATGATGCCAAACGCAAAGGGCGAAACCGCGTCGAGCCTGCATGAATTTGGACGATTTTCTCTCCACTAAGCCCCTTTTTTACGATGTAATCGACTATGGTCGCTTTCCCAAAGCGTACCGTATGATTGAGGGGGCGTTACCAACTCCCAAAATCATCCATCTCGTCGGAACGAACGGCAAAGGTTCTACGGGGCGATTTCTAGCCACGGCGTTGAACCGTGCGGGTAAGAGGGTTGGGCACTATACTTCGCCTCATATTTTGCGATTCAATGAGCGGATTTGGTTGGATGGTAGCGATGTCCGTGATGAGACGTTGGAGGTCGCTCATCAAAAGCTCTTCGCTCTTTTATCTGCGGAAGATGCAGAGGCACTTAGCTATTTTGAATACACCACGTTACTTGCGATGGTGGTGTATGAGGGGTGTGAGTACGTCGTTATGGAAGCAGGATTGGGGGGCGAGTTTGACGCCACGGCGGTATTTCCCAAAGCACTGAGTATCTTTACTCCGATCGATTATGATCATGCGGCATTTTTGGGGAGATCGATTGAGTCGATTGCCTCAACGAAACTGCGAAGTATGCAACGCATAGCATTGCTGGGTGAGCAAAAGCATTCCAAAGTGGAGACAATAGCCAGAGCGATTGCGAAGGCAAAAGGGTGTGAGTTTTATACCCTTACGGAGCGTTTAACACCGCGTATCGAAGAGATCGCATTGCATCTTGCCACGAAAAA
>JACXUE010000114.1 GCA_014764075.1 Sulfuricurvum sp. | reverse complement strand
GGTGAATTGACTATTGATGCGGATGTTATGGACGTGATTCTCGAATCGATCGATTTGATGAAGGCGTTGCTTGTTCGTATCCGCGATAGCGGAGAGGATGGCGGGTTGGAAGTGGATCCGTGCGTTGCCCGTTTGGACGCGGTGGCAAACGGTACACCTCTTGGCGAAGTCGCTTCCGAGCCCGTGGGGTATGCCCCAGAACCGGCACCGGAACCGCTCAGTGCCGTAACGGATGAAGAGGTCGATTATGCAGGGATGAGCGAAGCCGAAGTGGAAGCGGAGATTGAGCGTCTCTTGGCGCAACGTCAGGCTGAAGATGCCGCTAAGCGGGCTCAAAAGAGCTCTAGATCTGAAAAACCAAAAGAGACTACGCCTCCTCCTGTGCCAGTAGGTGTCGTGAAATCCGAGTCGAAATCCGAGTCGAAACCTGCCGCTCCGGTTGCCCGTAAATCCGAACCGAAAGAGGATGGCGAATCACGCAGCGGGGCTACAGTAGAACAGACGATCCGTGTCGATGTCAAGCGGTTGGATCATTTGATGAATCTAATCGGTGAACTCGTATTAGGTAAAAACCGCCTTATCAAAATCAACGATGATGTTGAAGAACGGTATGAGGGTGAAGCGTTCTTGGAAGAGCTCAATCAAGTCGTCTCTATCGTTTCGTTAGTTACGACCGATTTGCAGATTGCCGTTATGAAAACGCGGATGCTTCCGATCGGGAAAGTGTTCAACAAATTTCCTCGTATGATCCGCGATCTCTCTCGTGAACTCAACAAAAAAATCGAGCTTGAGATCACCGGTGAAGAGACCGAGCTTGATAAATCGATCGTTGAAGAGATTGGGGATCCTTTGGTGCATATTATCCGTAACTCGTGCGATCACGGAATTGAATCGCCGGAAGTGCGTCAGGCAGCAGGTAAACCGGAGACGGGAGCCGTTCAGCTCAAAGCATACCACGAGGGGAATCATATCGTCATCCAAATCATTGACGACGGTAAAGGTCTCGATGCAGAGATGCTCAAACAAAAATCGATCGAAAAAGGGGTTATCACTGAAAAAGAGGCTGATATGATGTCCGAGAAAGAGGCATTCGGTCTTATTTTTCGTCCAGGCTTCTCTACCGCGGCACAAGTCACCAGCGTTTCGGGACGCGGTGTCGGGATGGACGTGGTGAAAACCAACATCGAAAAACTCAACGGTATGATCGATATTGACTCCGAAGTGGGTAAAGGGACCTCAATGAAACTCAAAATCCCTCTCACCTTGGCAATCATTCAAGCGCTTTTGGTCGGGGTGCAGGAAGAGTATTACGCGATTCCGCTTGCATCGGTTCTCGAAACCGTCCGCATCAGCAAAGATGAGATTTATACCGTTGAGAACCGCTCAGTGATGCGGTTGCGCGACGAGGTTCTATCGCTTGTGCATATCGGGGATATTTTCGAAGTTGAGCGAGTATTCGATAACAGCGAACACGCCTACGTTGTTGTTCTCGGGCTGGCAGAGAGCAAAATCGGTCTTATCGTCGATTCACTTGTCGGTCAAGAAGAGATCGTTATCAAATCTCTCGGCGAATATCTCAAGGGGATTGAAGGGATCGCCGGAGCAACGATTCGGGGTGATGGCGGCGTCACATTGATCGTCGATGTTGCGGCATTGATGCAGATGGCAAAATCGGTCAAATCGACCGTCGGGCAGGAGAGTGCTGAAGGGAAAGGGCGCTTGGACGCTAAAACCAAACCGAGCGACTACACGGTTATGATCGTCGATGATTCAAAAACCGACCGCACCATTATGCGTAAAGCGTTAGAGCCGATGGGGATCACACTGGTGGAAGCGACGGATGGTGTTGAAGCATTCAATATCCTCAAACAAGGGGATTATATTTTTGATGGAATGCTCATCGATATTGAGATGCCGCGCATGGATGGGTACACTCTTGCAAGTGAGATTAAAAAATACAATAAATATAAAAATCTCCCACTGATCGCCGTAACCTCACGTACCGGTAAGGCCGATCGGATGAGAGGCGTTGAATCAGGAATGGTAGAATACATCACCAAACCATATTCACCGGAATATTTGATGAATGTTGTCAAACGCAATATCAAGTTCAACGAGGGGCTATAAGATGAGCGAAAAACTCCAACAAATTATCAACAAACAACAGCGTACCCTCTCCGGAGATGATGTCAAAATCGATGAAGTGATTCAATTGGTCGGGTTTATCGTAGGAGACGAAGAGTTTTCGGTACCCATTTTGAGCATCCAAGAGATCATTAAGCCGATCTCATGGACCCGTGTACCCCAAACACCCAATTATATTTTGGGTGTATTCAACCTTCGCGGTTCTGTTATACCCTTGATCGATCTACGGTCACGTTTTGGTTTAGAGATGATCAAACACACCGATGAGACCCGATTTATCGTCATGAAAAACGGTGATGACGTTGCCGGATTTGTAATCGACCGGCTCACAGAAGCGATCCGTTTGCCGAAGAAAGATATCGGTCCTGCACCCGATACAATCAGTGAAGAGGAGAGTATGATTGACGGAGTTGGAAAACAATCCGATCGGATCATTACTATCCTTAAAGTCGATAAACTTTTGGAGAGAAATTTTTGACATTTATGGCACAATAACGTCATGAATGAGATACACTACTACGAACGACGACATAAACTTCTTGCACGGATGGAAGAGGGGGTGGCTATTATCACCTCCGCTCCTGCTCAAACCCGCTCTAATGATACCGAATATCCTTATCGTCAAAATAGCGATTTTTACTATCTTTGCCGATTAAATGAAGACAACTCGGTATTGGTTTTGATCAAAACCGCTGAATCGACCAAAACAATCCTCTTTCTTGAAGCTTATAATGCAGAACATGCGCTTTGGAATGGAGCACGTTTAGGTGTCGATGGTGCACGCGGGAAGTTTAGTGTTGACGAAGTACACGATGTTGCTGAATACGGCGGAATGATCAAAGAAATTTTACGTGAGCATATTAATCTCTATATCGATCTCTACAGTGATTCACCGAGACTAAAAGAAGCCAAAGCCGCCGCGCAATCGCTACGAGAAACACGCGGTGTGAAACGCCATATTCGATCGATTCGTGACGTTACCTATCTTATTCGAACATTGCGAATGATTAAGTCACCCGAAGAGATTGGAACGATCAGACAAGCGATTGCACTCACGGCGGAGGCGCATCACGAAGCGATGCGAGTATGCGATAGCGGTATGAGAGAATATCAGCTTCAAGCGGCCATGAATTATGTTTTTTTAAACGGCGGAGCATCGGCTGAAGCCTACGGTGCGATTGTCGCAGGGGGGAACAATGCCAACACTTTACACTACGTTGACAACCGCGACGAACTCCGAGATGGAGAATTGGTCCTTGTCGATGCGGCGTGCGAATGGGAACTCTACGCCAGCGACATTACCCGCACCTTTCCCATTAACGGAAAATTTACCGATCCACAGCGGGAGGTTTACAATGCCGTCCTTGATGTTCAACTCCGTGTGATTGAGGCAATCAAACCGGGGGTGAAACGCGATTGGCTCCAAACCTATAGCGAAGAGTTGTTGTGTGATGCCTTGATTGGACTAGGGGTTTTGAGCGGTGATCGTAAAACGTTAATCGAAGCCAAAGAGCATAAAAAATACGCACCGCACGGAATCGGGCATTGGATGGGGCTGGATGTTCATGACCCGTGTCCGTATGTGGACGAAGCAGGTGAATCGTTAGCCTTTGAAGCGGGGATGGTGATGACGATCGAACCGGGGCTGTATTTCCGTGCCGATGATGAATCGGTGCCCGAACGCTATCGAGGAATCGGGATCCGGATCGAGGATAATATCCTCGTTACCTCTAAGGGGTATGAGAACCTCTCGGCGATGATTGCCAAGAGTGTGGA
>JACXUE010000113.1 GCA_014764075.1 Sulfuricurvum sp. | reverse complement strand
TCAATGCAGGAACAGGAAATGATACAATCGACGGCGGTATCGGTAATGACTCTATTACCTTGGATTTTAACGCTTCAGATGTCATCAACGGAGGAGCCGGCACCGATACTCTGATCTTTACCAATACGGGGAGTATCAATCTCTCCGGACTTAGTTCGATCACCAATTTAGAGAAAATCGATTTGAGCGGAAATGGTGCACAAACACTTAGCGGTTTAACGATGGATCAAATTTTTGATATGTCAGATTCAACCAGCGCAACAACACGTACGTTTACATTGGATGGGGATGCCGGAGATATCTTATCTACAGTAACACAGGGAACATGGATGGAATCGTCCGAAGCAATTAACGGAAGCTATGCCGATCATGTTCATACGAAAACGGGCGGATACACATTGACTCTCAAGGTAGAGACGGTTATCACGGATAACTCAGGGCTTTAAGCCCTCTGAGGATTCTCATTTTCCCTCTTTAGGGAGGAAAAATTGAGGATAGAGTCGATTAATCTTTTTTAGGTTGTTCGGTGACGAGCCATTGGAGATAGCGGATGGACCAATCGATATCGGTACCTTTTGCAGATGGGCCATATCAACTTTAAATTTATCGGGATTCACGGACATCAGTTGCCTCGTGACCCCGGTTTAATCGCTTCCGAACCGTCTTTGCACAGAGGGCAGTTGTCGGGTGCGTACATCTCGAAATCAAAATCGGCTAACGCAAAAAGAGGTTTGTCGCTAGGCAACGCACAGTTGGATTTACGCTCCAGCTCAGAGCCTTCGCGTTTGCAAAATCCGCGATTGGCGAGTGCCGCGAAACCGACGACGATGCCGCCGAGCCCTTCAATCGCTTTCGCCGCTTCCATCGCCGAGCCGCCAGTGGTAATGATGTCTTCGCAAATGAGGACTTTTTCACCCGGAGCGATCTCAAATCCACGACGGATGTGCATCTCGCCGTTGACCCGTTCTGCGAAAATCGAGCGTTTATCGAGTGCCGTTGCGAGAGCGAATCCTGCGATTAATCCCCCAAGTGCCGGAGCGCATACCGTATCGATTTGGATTCCATTTTCTTGGATTTTAAGAGCCAAAGCATCGGCAAGAAGTTTTGCCGTTTTAGGATCTTCAAGCACTTTCGCCGATTGGAGATAGTACCGCGAGTGGTTTCCGGAGCTAAGCTTGAAATGCCCCTCCAACATGGCGTTGGCATCAAGATAGATTTGTTTGATGTCCATGATTATACCGTCAACAACTCTTGCTCTTTGTTTTTGAGCAATTCGTCGATTTTTGCCGTAAATTTATCGGTAATCTTTTGGACTTTATCTTGAGCTGCTTTAGACTCGTCTTGGGTAATCACTTTCTCTTTTTCGAGCACTTTGATTTTGTCGTTAGCTTTTTTGCGGTCGTTGCGTACGCCGATTTTGGCATCTTCCGCCATTCCTTTGGCTTTTTTCGCCGATTCTTGGCGTTGTTCAACGGTCATCGGCGGGAAGAACAATTTGATATCGGTTCCGTTGTTGTTCGGATTGACCCCGATATCGGCTTTTTGGATCGCTTTTTCGATGACGCTGAGCATCGATTTATCCCACGGAGAGATGGTGATGGTGGTTGCGTCGGTTGCCAAAACACTGGCCGCTTGTTCCAAAGGAACCAATGAGCCGTAGCTCTCGACACGGATATTGTCGAGGATTTTGGTGGTCACTTTTCCGGTACGTAGCGTTCGAAAATCGCTGAGCATGTGATCAACGCTCCCTTGCATTTTCTCTTCGCAAAATTGGTAGACTTCTTCTAGCATCCTAAGCCCTTTCGATTATTTTGTAGTATTGGTATCGTTGACGATGTTGATGGTCGGCGCAGTGATATCGGTCTTTTCGATCATCGCATCGACGACCGAAGCATTTTTTTGTTGAGTGTAAAAATATCCCAACGCAATCGTGTTGACCACGAAAACAAACCCGAGAAAAAAGGTCGCTTTGGCTAAAAAGCTTCCCGGTCCTTTGGCTCCGAAAACCGATTCATTCGAGCCGCTGTAGGCACCCAAACCGATACTGGAGCTTTTTTGGAGCAATACCGCGATGGTGATCATAACGACCAAAACGATCTGCACGATGAGCAGTATACCTGTCATATTTATCCTTGTGGTGAGAAAAAGTTCGCAATTATAGCATAGTTCGATTATTAAAGAGCCAAGAGGGTTCCTGCGACGATCATTATACCTACTCCGAGAATATCGATGAATTTCAAATATTTTGCCCCGTTTGAGGCACTTTTACGCCGTACCGCCGTACTCATCGCCGCCGTTAGAGCGATGGTAAGCCCCATCCCGACACTCATCACAATGGCGCTGAGTACCCCTAATCCTATCATTCCCATTGAGAACGCGAATAAAAAGACGATAACCGTTCCGGGACAAGGGACGATTCCCGCACCCAAAATAAGCCCTAGATCGGTCGAATTTGCTGTTGTCTTACAGCTATGGCACCCGCAGCTGCTTGCGTGCGGTGCTGTAGCACTAAAACGGATTACGGGTGGTTTTGGTCGATAATAGAGCCATTTTTGTCGCGCTAAATAAAGGGCAATAATGAGGATGATTAGACCGCTGATACGGGTGGTGTAGAGGGCAACATCTTGCAAAGTTTGTGAAAACATCGTATGGATAAATTGGTAGAGGATAAATGAGGTGACAAGAGCGCTGATGACATGGGTTGCCGCGATCAACAGTGCGATCGATACGGCGCGCAGATAGCTTCGATCGTTGGTTGTAAAATAGGCTGCGACCAATGTTTTACCGTGCCCGGGACCTGCCGCATGGAGGATGCCATAGAGGAGTGAAAAGAGGAGTATTACCCCAATGGTTCCAATAGAAGGGTGCTCTTTTGCTTCGATCAGTGCACCGTGTATCTTTTCGGTGAGGGTTCGTAAACTCTGAGAAAATCCGCCTTCATTGGAGCGATTTTGAGTATTCCCACCCAATGGTGAGTTGAGTGCAATCGGATTGGGTCGCAAGGTGATGGTGAGTTTCCCCTCGTTGCCTTGTGAGACTTTTGGGGTGAAGAGTTTGACGTCCAGTTTGGCAGAGTGTGGAGGGTTTAGATAGACATTTTTTGCATTGAGGTGATAGATGATCCCATTGTTAAATGCGGCTTCGCTGTCGTAACTGATGGTGAGATTTAGAAATTGAGCGATTTTTTCATCAGTAGGAATGGTAAATCGATAGATGACCACCCCTTTTTCTTGTCGAACCGTGAAATTTTTTAGTTCATTGAGCCATATTTTCTTATTGTTGATGATTGGACGGATGAAATACCCCACCTCTTTCATTGCAACAATCGCTTTGTGTACTTCATAACGCTCTTTTGGTTCAAAGACTCCATTTCGATTGGTATCAAAATCTCCCAATACCATTTGGGAAAACATCGGATCGAGTGTCCATTCTACATCGACTGATTTGAGGGTGTTATTGCTGACATTGAGATAGAGATGGGTGAGTACTTTGATATCCCCGTAACTGCATGCCAGACACCCCCAGCCAAAAGAAAAGAACGTTGAGAGGAGAAAAACTATTTTAAACATTGAGGACATACCCCCTTATATATCACCGATTCGATACTGTACCCTTGGAGGGCAATGGGCGGTTGCGAAGGGAGGCAGACGATGCTATGGCAGTGTTGACAGATAAAATGGGGATGGATCGTTTCGGTAAGTTCGAAATACCGTTTTCCTGTATCTGATTCGATACCGTTGATGATCCGAACCGATTCAAAACTTTGCATCGTACGGTAAAATGTACTTTTATCAATCGTAGGATCGAGGAGGGTATACTCATCAAAACTGATTGGTTGTTGTTGTATTGCCAAAATCGATAGAATCTTTTTCCGAGGTGCCGTGAGGCGAAATCCGTTACGGGTAATTTTTTCGTTAAGGGTCATTTTGATAAGAATTCTTAGAAATTAAGGTTTATTGCAACTAAGTTGCATTAAAATTGTACCAAAAATTTTCTAAAGGATTGCACTCAATGGACGCTAAACGTTTAATCGTATTTGGTGGAGTGATTGTTGCTATCGTTGTTGGCATGACTTTTTTTACGCCGAAACCACAACCCAAAGAGGCGAGAAGTATTTCCAAACCTGTTGTTACCGTTAGTACCTTCTCACTCTTGGAGGCAGCTCGTGCGGTTGCAGGTGATGCGATAAAGGTGCACTCTATCATTCCTCCTGGAAGCGATGCTCATATGTTCTCTCCTAACCCTTCTGAGGTTGCTGAACTCTCCAAATCGGCACTTTTTATCTACAACGGTGCTGGGTTCGAGACATGGGTGGAGAAACTAAAAGCCACCCTTCCCAAAACAACGGTGGTGATCGACATGAGTCACTATGTAGCCCTCCAAAAGGGTGAAGAGGAACATGCGGATGAGGATCATCATGGGGAGCATGCCCAAGAGGTAGGACACCATGACGAACATGGGGATGAAGAGCATCACCATCATGGAGCGTATGATCCTCACTATTGGCTCGACATCGACAACATGATCAAAATGACCCAAACGAT
>JACXUE010000112.1 GCA_014764075.1 Sulfuricurvum sp. | reverse complement strand
ACGAGACCAAAAAGGGGGAAGCGTTAGAGTGCGGCGCTAACGGCTTTTTGATGAAACCGGTCCGTGAAAAAGATGTCGTTTCTAAAATTGCGCAACTTGCCCTCTAATTTTTTTCCTGCAGCTCTTTTCATTCCCGATGTGATCGGGAATCCAGCTTTTATCTTTTACCTTACAGTTTTTGCCAGCTTCGTTTGTGAATCCGGATCGGCTCAGTCGAGAGATTGGCGTCAAGATTGGTGGTGACGGTAACGTCGATCAACACCATGGTCGGTTTGCCCGTCATATCCGCTATCGCATTACATCCTGCAGCATCGGCATCATCCCCTTGAAACGAATATGCTAACGAAGTATTGATATCGTACGCCGCCTCTCCCTCTGAGTCATTGACCGTGATGTTTAGCTGATTTAGACACGCTCCACCCGTCGTATTAACATCCTGCGCGCGCATCAAAGTGTATTCCGTCGCACTTTGCGCCAACAGTTCCGCCTGCGCACGAAGATAATTGTCTGAAATTGATTTACTTCCGACGGTCGTATTAGAGAGGAGCATTGCCCCGCCAATAGCAACAATGACGACAACAAAAATTGCCAAAATCATCGCGAATCCGGAGCGTTTAGTAGCGTACATGAACCATCCTTTCACGACAGATTTGTCTATCGCTATCATTCGTATCCACCAAGTTATCATCTAATCCGCGTACACAAATTTTGAGGGTATATATATTACCAACATTAGAGTTCATCGCCGTATTAGCATTGTCATACAAAATCGTAAAATGGGTTACATTTTCTCCCAGTAGGCGAGCCGGAGCACTATCATATCGTTCATTATTCCAAGGCTCGAAACCGCTATATATATTAAATTCGCCATCTCGTGCACGAAGCGCATAGGCAGTGCGCATAACGTAGGTACGTTTCGCCTGACCACTGATATTGAGGTTTTTATCGAGGGTGAGATTCGTATCCGAGTCAACCGAGACGATTCTAGCGTATACATTGTTTGTGTTACCGCCACTTTCCCAACCGAATCGTTCACATTCATTATCTCCTTCTCCCAGCCCTTCACTCCGAAAAATCGCCGCTCGTGATGTATTACTTGCAGCCAATGGGCTTAGATTATTCATTGCAGTATAGTTTGCATCCGCTGAAAAGAGTGTATTGATCCCTGCAACGCCATCACGACTCCATCCCGGACGCCAACGTGTTCCATCCCAAAAACCTCTCATTCCGTCTTGATCCACACTGACAAATGCAATCGTATAGTCATTATTATCATCGCCAGTTTCAGGAATACCGTAACAACCGGTTAAATTATTTTCATCGAGACGAATAATAGAATCTGAAATGGCGATTTCGAAATAATGGGCAATTTGTTCTAACATTTGATCAGCTTGAGCAACCCTTTTGGAATACTCTTCCGTACGATAAATGCCTTCGTAATATTGACGAATCGCTTCAAGAGCCAACCCGCCTACTATCCCCATAATCACAATTACAAAAAGCAATTCGATCATTGTAAATCCGGCATGCTGTTTCATAGATTTCATTCCGCCGCCTTTCCAACATTCGATTTGAAAAATGTCAACGTCATATTTACTTCCGGATCATTATCTTGAACATTTACAACAATCCTTTTTAAATGAGTTGCCGCCGCAACTGCATTTGGATTTAAATTCGCTGAAGAACCTAACTGCCATTTAGCATGAGCCGTCCCATTCGCATCAGGACCAGCGGTCAATGTTGCTGTAACATAACTTACTCGATACGCTATTGGAACAGTATATACCGCTCCATCGGTCGAATTTATCTCAATATTATAATTTCGATTATGCAGCTGTTCAATCCCTCGACTCAAATTCAAATCACCATTGACAGGATTTCCCGCCATCATCGGAGCGTTATCCGAACAGACGATCATCGAGTTGGGATTAGCACGATAGTTCCCCGCACCACGAGTCGGATTGGGAGCACATACCAAATCTCCCGCTATTTGCAATGGAGCGAAGTCGGGAGCATTTACATTTTGATCCCACCGAGCTTGGGACACCTTTGTGATCTCCCCCGTCATCCGCTTTAAGATATCCTCATCGATAATCATCCCTCTAGAGGCATTATTCGCGACATTCATCATCGAGGGGATCGTCATCACGCTGATGGCGATGATCACAATTGCAAAGATCAGCTCGATCATCGCCATGCCCAAACGGATTTTAGCTCCTCTCATCATCGTATCGCCGGAGTATAATCGTATTGTACGCCTGTCCCTCTTGAAGTCCCTTTATTTGCTTTTTCATCTCGCATTTCAGTATTCGTAGCGCTACCTGCCGTTCCGATATTTGGAACTATATTAATATTAAAACACGGGTGGGTTTGGCAATCGAGATTGGTCGACGATGGATCGGCATAATCGAGCGCATTCATCCCATACCATAACCAAGGTTCAGTATTGATATGTGCTTTTGCACTATAGATGGGGATTCGCCCGGCAAATCCATAAGTTTCGAGTCCATTAGTATGGGTCGTACTCGTCGGCAATGCTCCACTGGAGATATAATCAACTGTTGCATTTCCACCACTCATATTGTCATGTAAACTATTGATATACCATCCACTGTCATTACGGCTAGAGATCAGTGCTGTATTTCCTATCGTCGGTGCCCCGTACACTTCATACCATCCGTTCGCACTAAAAGGGATCTCACCGAACACCCGAACGTCACGAGGAATAAACCGACCGTAGACAAATGTCAAATTATGATCCATTGGTGTCATCCCTACGAAATTATTCGTTGCTCCAGCATTAGCCATCCATGATGTAGAGGTGTTAATATCAACAATCGATACATTTAGAGGATTAATTGCGACTGTTTGATTTCGATCGAAATTAAAATAAACTTTCGCATAACCAATTCCGTTTTTAAAAACATCACTTCCTACCCATTCTTGTATTTTCATCGGAGTATTTTGGAGATAGTTATAGGTTTTAGTTGGAACATATACAGCATTGGAAGCATTATCTTCAGTGTAGAAAATTATTTTTCGATTGCGATCCGCATTGGTGGTAATGTTAGCATCCAAAAACAAATCGAACGTTGTATTTTTCTTCAATCCATTTATTTTTGGACATAACGCTTCATCGACATATGAAAAACACTCTTTATCGAAATTTTTAGTAACATCTCCATTTTTATTTTTCGCTGTTATAGCGTATGTTATGATTCCACCCATCGGTTTAACGTTCGGACGACCGTCATTGAAATACGACTCATTGACGTACAGCCATCGCTGAGCGGTAGTCGCATCAAGTGCTGCAGTCGTCTCGATCGTATAAGGGATAAATGCATAAATGACATGTGCACTGACGTTCGATTCATCATAGCTTTGGATGGATGATTTGATATAACGATCATTATCTGGAGTATCATCGGCATCCACTATCGCCCATTCATGACCGGGGCTTTCACTCACATTGATATCCAAAATTCCTGTTTCACTAAAAGAGAGCGTTGCCGTAGTGTTTCCGTCTACAAAATTAGAACCATTTTTCGTAAACACTCCAGCATTTAAACAACCATTTGTGTTGGGCAGTGGCGTTGGACCCGTAATATTAGTGATTTTTTCATTTAGAGGTACAGAAATCACACTCAAATCACTAAAAGAAGCATTATAACCGCTGACACCAAATACATTGTCTTTATTGACACCGGAGATTGTTCCATTCCCCTCATCGATCGCTTTGATCGTAATATTAAAATCTTCCCCTGATCGTTTATAGAGATTTTGAGAAAATACTTTGAAAGCATTGGGTCGAATTGCAAAGGCATCAGACGAACAACCTTTGGTCGCCAAGGCATCTAAGGTACATTGATAACACCCATAATCATGAGCATAATCACCTGTCCCGACTCCATGGTTTTTCGGTTTGCAAGGGGCTCCGTTTAAAATACCTCTACAGCGAGCCACCGCCTCTGCACCAAAAGCCTTTTCATACTGTGTTTCGCTGTTAACACATTGAGGCATCCCA
>JACXUE010000111.1 GCA_014764075.1 Sulfuricurvum sp. | reverse complement strand
GGAATTTTCCAAACTGGTTCCTGAAAAAGCGGAGCAATTTCGTGCAAACGGCGCATCGTATATTGCTGAACTCCAAAAACTCAAATCCGAATACGTAGCCGGATTGGCGGAGTGTCAAAGCCGCACTTTGGTGAGCAATCACGATGCGTTTGGATATTTGGCTCATGCCAATAAACTCGAAAACATCTCGGTGATCGGTCTCTCAACTGACGAGCAGCCGAGTGCTCAAACAATGGCACACGTGGTAGAGGTTGTCAAAGAACATGGGATGAAAACGATTTTCTTTGAAGAGTTGGTGAATGATAACGTCTCTCAGGCGATAGCCAAAGAGACGGGTGCTAGGGCGGTATCTCTACAACCGCTAGAAAATATCAGTGAAGATGAGTTAAAATCGCATCAAACCTATCTCTCGATTATGCGGGATAACCTGAAAAAATTACGAGAAGCGATGGAGTGCCGTTGAAATTTTCCCCCAGCCTTTTTGAAGTGAATAACCTAAGATTTGAGCGGCGGGGGAATCTTGTCCTCAAAAACGGCACATTTCAAATACTCCCGGGGGAGTATTGCGCTATTATCGGTCCAAACGGTGGGGGAAAAACGACTCTCGTGCGTCTTTTACTCGGACTCGAAAAAGCGACATCTGGAGAGATCAGATTGTTCGGGTGCAATCAAAAACGATTTCGAGATTGGAACCGAATCGGATATGTTCCGCAGCGTTCCGCCCTTATCGACGAGACGTTTCCGGCTACGGTACGCGAAGTGGTGGCAATGGGACGATATCCCAAGCGGGGTATTTTGAGCTTCGAATCGGATGAAGATAAAGCCGCTATCGATAAGGCAATGGTTCTGATGGGGGTGTCGGATTTATCGAGCCGCCTGATCGGCAACCTCTCCGGCGGTCAACGCCAAAGGGTTATGATTGCCCGTGCCCTTGCTTCAAACCCCGATGTATTGATCGTTGATGAACCCAATACGGGGGTCGATGTTGAATCCCAACACCGTTTTTATGAATTGCTCCGAACGTTGAACAAAACCGATAAACTCTCTATCCTTTTTATAACTCACGATATCGGGGTGATTGCCGAGGATATCACCCGTGTATTGTTTGTCAACCAAAGTATCCTTGTCTCCCGAAATCCCGCAGAAATGGTGACATGCGATGAGATGAGCCGATTGTACGGCAATCCTTCTCATGTGATTTGTCACAACCATTAAAGGGGGAGAATGTATGTTGGAGATGCTTGGTTATCCGTTTATGCAAAACGCCTTTATTGCGGGGTTGATGATCGCCGTCCTCTCCTCTTTGAGTGGTTCATTTATCGTTTTACGTCGCTATTCGCTTCTTAGTGAGACGCTAGCGCACGTTTCATTGGTTGGTGTTGCAATCGGATTGCTTTTGGGGATGAGTCCGCTTTGGATGGCGGTTGCGGCATCGCTGTTCGCCTCATGGCTGATCGAGTATTTGCGCAGTGTTCATGGGATGTACTCCGATTCGGTACTCGCACTTTTCCTCTCAGGTTCCCTCGCCCTTGCTATCGTGATTGTCTCATTGGCGGGATCGTTTAACGCTTCGTTGTTTAGCTATCTTTTCGGTTCGATCCTTTCGGTGAGCAACGAAGATTTATGGGTGATGGGGATCGCGGGTTCGCTCTCAGTAGCCCTCCTTCTTGCTTTTTTCAAAGAGCTCTATTTTATCGCCTTTGATGAGGATGTTGCTCGTGCCGGAGGGATTCGTGTCACTTTGCTGAATTTTATGCTAGTGAGTATCATTGCGGTGATTATCGCCCTCTCCATTCGGGTAGTGGGGACATTGCTGATCGGCGCTTTGATGGTGATCCCTCCGGTGGCGGCGATTCGGTTTGGGATAGGCTTTTACCCTACAACGCTCCTCTCTATGGGTATTGCATTGGTTTCGGTCGTCATCGGACTTAGTGCATCGTATCTCTTTTCCTTGCCGAGCGGTGCGGCGATTGTCTTGTGCCTTTTGGTTATCTTTATTATCGCATTGGTTATTAACCGCCGATGAACAGTGTGTGTCATGAGTTCTCTCGCTACGCCGCAGAGTACGGTAGTCGCAATGTCATCCAGCGTCTTGTCGCCCAAAAACTGATTGCGTCGACTCCTGATCAACCGAAGCGGATTATAGATTTAGGGTGTGGAAACGGAACCCTCTTCTTGTTGATCGATTGGGAGGTTGAGTATTTTGTCGGTGTCGACTTTTCCAATTCTATGCTCTCTTGCCACCCTGTATCCTCGAATGTCGAGTTGCTCTTAGGGGATTTTAATGACCCTGCATTGTTTGAGAGATTGGGTGGTGAGCAATATGACCGCATTTACTCCGCTTCGGCGTTACAGTGGGCGGAGGATTTGGATCGTGTTATGGAGTCTCTCGCTTCACTCAATACGCCATTATCATTAGCGATTTTCACCGCAGGGACGTTTAAAACCTTGCACGAGTGCGCAGGGGTAACTCCGTTGCTTCGAAGTTCTGATGAGGTGATGGCTATCGCTGAAAAACATGTGGATGCCCGTTTTGAAGTGCTTCATTACACGTTAGAATTTGATTCGGTGCGGGAGATGTTTCGTTATATCAAGCGAAGTGGCGTCAGCGGGGGGCGTAAAATTTTGGATTATCGTTCCACCAAAAAATTGATCGAAACCTATCCCCTCAATTATCTTGAATTTGAGATTTTATTGATCCAAACCTAAGATATTTTTCTTTTCGAGTGTGTAGAGCTCATAGCGGATATGTTTAAACTGTTCGCTCAGGGTAGGTTCCACTATCTTGGACAACTCTTCCAAAACCCGTGATGATTCCTGCGCTCTTTTGTAGTTGGCGATCACGATACTTTTGAGATCGGTACGGTTCATCTCGCTTTGGATTGTGGGGCGAAGTACGTCGTTGACACTGTCACGCGATGCGAGAAGCTCTTCGATCGGCTCGATGCGGCACAGATGGCGGAGATGTTTGAGAGACGTGGAGAGTTCCTTGTCATTGTGAACATAGCGTGCTATGTCCTCAATCACACGGATCCCTTCTTTGAGACGGTTTAGATTGGCATCCACCACCCGAAGGAGTTCGGGCGGAAGAGAATTATTCATCACTGCTTCCAAAAATTCCGAAGAGTTGGAGCATAGTAACAAAAAGATTGAAGAAATCAAGATAAAGAGCGATAGCGCCATCCATCGGCGTTTCATAGGCACCACGGATAACGTTTTGAGTATCGATCAACACCATGACACTGATAACGAGCAAGAAAATTGCTTGAATCGCTACATAAAGAATCGGGCTTTTCAAGAAAAATACGTTGATCAGTGAAACCGCCAATATGATAAAAAAGGCGATCATGATCGGTTTTGTCCATGTTGTGAAGTCTTTGCTACTTTTAATCGCAAAGAAACTGAGCCCGCCGAACAACGCCGCCGTCATGAAAAATGCATTTCCGACGATCGTCGCACCGCCCGCCATTCCGAGTATATGGCTAAGCAAGGGGGTGATGATCACACCGCTGGCAAAGGTAAACGCAAACAACCCGATCATATTCACGCCTGGTTTGTTTTTGATCATTTGAAGACCGAACATTCCGAACAACATCCACGGGATAGCAATCCACCAGTAGTTCGCCGCTACAATACCTGCAAACGGCATCCCGACATAAGCGCCTACGCCGCCTGCCAACATCGAAGCGGCAAACAGTTTATAGGTCTCTTTGACAAATGAGACGATCTGCGCTTCACTGCGGTATGCGCTGATGTCCCCAAAAGCACCTTCTCGTGCGTATTCGCGATCATATAAAGCCATAGCTTTTTCCTTATAAGGGATTTTACAAAAGCGATTATACATGAGTTTAATTAATCAATCATTTGTTTTTGGCGGTAAAAAATGGGGTTTGGGTGGTGAATATGGGTAGAATTGTTACAAAATTTCATATTCGGCATAAAAAATAAAATTTCTTTGCAATATTTTTCACTTTCTTTCTCAAACCCCTTGACATCTTTTCTTTTTTTACCTATAATTCCCGTCCACAAACGCTGAGAGGCCTTGAGTTAAGGTTTTGAGTTTGAGTTTG
>JACXUE010000110.1 GCA_014764075.1 Sulfuricurvum sp. | reverse complement strand
CATCTCTTGCATCCCCGGTCCACCCTTTGGCCCTTCGTAGCGGATAACAACAACATTGCCCTCTTTGACTTTGTGTCCAACGATCCCCGCAATCGCCTCTTGCTGGCTATTGAAGCAAATCGCCGTCCCTTTGAACTGACGCATCCCCGGAGCGATCCCCGCCGTTTTGACAACCGCACCCTCTTTGGCAAGGTTACCAAAGAGGATAGAGAGACCACCCACCGGAGAGTAGGCGTTTTCGTTGGTATGAATAATGTTAGGATCTTTGATTACCGCGTTTTTGATCCGCTCGCCAATCGTCTCGCCCGTCACCGTCATCGCATCGGTGTGGAGGATTCCGCCGCGACGGCTCACCTCTTTCATAACCGCGTTGACCCCACCCGCACGGTTGATATCATCCATGTGTACGGTTGAGAGGGACGGAGATATTTTCGCGATGTGGGCAACATTCCCAGAGATTTTATTGATTTGGTTAATGTCGAAATCGACCCCCGCCTCTTTGGCGATACTGAGCATATGCAAAACGGTGTTTGATGAGCCGCCCATCGCCATATCGACGACAAACGCATTGTGGATCGCTTTGTCATTCAAGATATTGCGTATGTTCCATTTGGCGGAATGTTCGTCTTTGACCATCTCGACGATGCGACGTGCCGCCGCTTTCACCATCTCTATACGCTCTGGGGTCATCGCCAAAACAGTACCATTCCCCGGCAGCGCCACCCCCATCGCCTCACAAAGGGTATTCATCGAGTTAGCGGTAAACATCCCCGAACAACTTCCCCCGCTCGGACACGCTTCACACTCGATCTCATAGAGCTCCTCATCGCTTATTTTACCGTCGGCATGTTTTCCGACCGCTTCAAAGGCAGTTGCCAAATCGATCGGGGTACCGTCTTTTTTGTGCCCTGCCTTCATCGGTCCGCCGGATACGAAGATCGTCGGAACGTTAACGCGAAGCGAGCCCATAAGCATCCCCGGAACGATCTTATCACAGTTTGGGATACAAATAAGCCCATCGAGTTTATGAGCGTTCATCACCGTCTCGATCGAATCGGCGATCAATTCACGGCTCGGAAGACTGTAGAGCATCCCATCGTGTCCCATCGCAATCCCATCATCAACACCGATCGTATTGAATTCAAACGGCACGCCGCCCGCTTCACGAATCGCCTCTTTGACGATACGGCCGTACTCTTGGAGAAAAAAGTGTCCCGGAATAATGTCGATATAGGAGTTGGCTACTCCGATAAAAGGTTTGTTAAAATCATCGTCTTTGAGTCCGGTTGCTCGGAGCAAACTTCGGTGAGGCGTTTTGTCAAATCCGCGTTTAATCGTATCGCTGCGCATGAAGTATCCTTATTTATTTCGTCATTCCCGCGAAGCGAGAATTGTGCTGAGATTTAATATTATCGTGATTATACGTAATTTTCTCTAAAACCTCTTTACATGAGAGATTTTTTTTGATATACTTCCGATCTACAAAACAAATGCGGGAATAGCTCAGTGGTAGAGCACAACCTTGCCAAGGTTGGGGTCGCGAGTTCGAACCTCGTTTCCCGCTCCAAAACACCCCAGTTGAAATATTGGAAAAAATATTTGAACTGGGGTATTTTTTTGTTTTGTTGCCCGGATGGCGAAATCGGTAGACGCAAGGGACTTAAAATCCCTCGGTGGTAACACTGTGCCGGTTCAAGTCCGGCTCCGGGCACCACTAGGTGGCGGCATAGCCAAGCGGTAAGGCATGAGCCTGCAAAGCTTTGATCCCCGGTTCGAATCCGGGTGCCGCCTCCACTTTTAGATACACTCTTTTTTACGGGTCGATGGCAGAGCGGTTGAATGCACCGGTCTTGAAAACCGGCGAGGGTAAGACCTCCCTGAGTTCGAATCTCAGTCGGCCCGCCACCATTACGTAACTCCCTTATTAATAGTACTTTCTGATATTTACGGATCACTCAGCATCTGAATCATAATGTCGGCATCGCATCATGTTTCCCGCCGTAGCGAGAAACTTTCAAAGTGTTTGACGCACCCGTTTGGTTGCTTTCACCATATTTTCTAATGCCGCTTTTGTCTCTGCCCATCCACGGGTTTTTAAACCGCAATCGGGGTTAATCCAAAGCTGATCGGCAGGTAACACCTCAAGCAATGCACGAATCTGCTTTTCCATCTCTTCAACACTCGGAATGCGGGGCGAGTGGATGTCATAAACTCCCGGTCCCACCTCTTGGGCATACCCTACTTCGGCAAAGATTTTGAGCAGTCGGTTTCCGCTGCGGGAGGTTTCGATGGAGATTACATCAGCGTCCATCGCTTCTATGGTTTTAATGATGTCGGTAAACTCACTATAACACATATGGGTATGGATTTGGGTATCGCGTTCCGCTACGGCAGTAGATAGGAGGAAACTCTCCAATGCCCATTTTTCATACTCGGCACGTTTTTCACGGCGCAATGGATACCCCTCTTTAAACGCCGCCTCGTCCACTTGGATCATTTTGATTCCTGAGCGTTGCAAATCATCCACCTCATCACGAATAGCGAGGGCAATTTGGGTTGCAGTGAGGGAGCGGGGCTGATCGTCACGGACGAAACTCCAATTGAGAATCGTCACGGGGCCTGTGAGCATCCCTTTCATCGGGCGTGTTGTCAGGCTTTGGGCAAATAGGCTCCACTCTAGCGTCATCGGATGCGGTCGGCTCACGTCGCCATAAAGTAGCGGCGGTTTAACACATCGACTACCGTAGCTCTGCACCCAGCCGTTGCTGCTAAAAGCAAATCCGCTGAGTTGCTCACCGAAATACTCCACCATGTCGTTACGCTCAAACTCACCGTGCACCAAGACATCCAAATCAATCGACTCTTGAAATTCGACGCAATCGCGGATCGCATTTTTCATCTCATTCTCATAGATTTCTCGGGAGATGAGCCCTTTTTTGAACTCTTGACGAATTTTGCGGATATCTGCGGTTTGGGGAAACGAGCCGATGGTTGTCGTCGGCAGGAGAGGTAAATCGAACAAATCGTGCGCCGCTTCTTGTCGGAGGGCGAATGGGTAAGGGCGTTTGGTATCACCGCTTTGTAATAAGGAAAGGCGTGCTTGAACCGCAGGGTCGGTACGAGAGGTATTGTGTGGCTGCTCACCAATCTTTTCATTGCCAAAAAATGCTTTTGATAGGATGGAGAGTTCGGTGAGCTTTTCTTCGGCAAACGATAATAACATTTTCACGTCCGGATCCAATGTCGTTTCATGGCGCAACGTGTAGGGGACATGCTGAAGCGAACATGAACTGTTAAGGCTCAGACGCTCTTTGGGGATATAGTGTGCGATAGTGTTCAGGGTTTTTAGCGAAGCGGAAAGATCGTTTTTCCAGACATTGCGACCGTTGATAATCCCGACGCTCACGTGTTTATCGCTTTTGCCCAACACCTCAAGCGATTCGCTATTTTTCTCTCCGTGAACAAAATCGAGATAAAGCCCTTTAATGGGAGTGTGCACCAAAACATTGGTTGCTTCGTTGGAATGTTCAAAATAGGTTGCCACCCAAAGAGGTGCGAGCGTACCCAATCGATCATAGGCGATTTTGAGTAGGGATAGATCATAAGGTGTGGGATCACACACGAGGGAAGGTTCATGCATCACGATCTCTGCACCCAGAGATTTGAGTACTTCGAGAAGCGAAACATACTGCGCCAACAAGGGATCATATAGGCTCATACGAACCTCTTCGGAACATTTTGAAAGTGCCAAAAACGTTATAGGGCCGATGAGTTGAATCCGCCCCTTAAATCCGTGTAGTGTGGCTTCATTGTATTCATTGAGAATCTTATCGGGGTTGATGTTTCCAAAAGTAAATCCAACTGCCAATGGCGCAAACGCAATTCAAACGCGACCGTTTGTAATTCATTAAAGCCAATAGAACCTTTCCAATACCCCTCAAGGGCGGTTTTTAACTCTCGTTTTTCACCGATACGGGGAAATCCGAGCACTGCTGTCTTGTTTGTCATTTTTATACCTTTTAATTGTGTTTTAGTAATGGTGAAATAGGGTTATGACAAAAGTGGGGGCGGAGAGGCATCGGTGTGAAAATAGCGAAATAAAAAGCGTAGTTTGGGGGTGAGTGCGGAGACGTATAGGGCACATTTGGTGCGGCGTCGGAAAAAACAGTTACAATGGCATTGGCAACGGGATGCCTTCGGGGTGAAAGGCTCTAATGCTTCGAGGAGGAGATCGAGTTCATCGGGAGGAGACTCATCGATATAGCATTGACAGTAGCGGTGATCGCTTGGAGTGAAAAATATTTTCCTCCGAAACCTTTTGCCATACATTCCTCGATCAATAATTGGTGAAATTATATACTCATGTAGTGTGAATAAGTTAGTCTATCGTTACGGATGGTATAGTTGTGCTGTTAAGTTGCGTAAAAAAAGCGAGAAACAATAAAATATAACTAAAGGCATTGATCTCTTTTGGATAATCTGTATTTTTATCCCCCTAAAAAGGGAGATTAGAGGACTGCGGTTCCGATATACTGGAATGATACGCTATCATTCCCCGCTAAATCCTGAATTGCGTTCGTCACATCCCCGACATTGTCGTTATAGATTGCACGAACGCTGTCACCACTATTGATAATTCCGTCTTTCACAAAGAGGGTCAAATTGTTAGCGCCATCTGTAGCATCAGTGTCACTGATACCGATCGATAGCAAATTATCTGTTGTAATCGATACACTATTGACTTCAAGAATAAAATCACTCACCGCAGGTTTATTCACCGCGTTCAAGACCGAATCAAACGTAAAGACAATCGTATTACTGCTCTCATCCGCAACAGCACTGCTAAACTCAGGAGCCCGCATATCGACACTTTGGATAGAGAGTGTATCTGAAGCGACATTTCCTTGGTTACCCGCTTTGTCATGGTAAGTAGTATTAGCAACGCTAACACTCATTTCACCCTGATAACCCGCTTCAGGGGTCACCCCAAGGGTATATTTGTAATCAGAGACTTTAGTAAATGTCCCATACACACCATGAGAGAGAATTACATCAGAAAAATCAAAATCATAAACCGCTTCATCAAAGGTAAACGTATATAAAATTTCAGCACCATCTCCATCGATGGTTCCATCGGCGTTACTTCCGTCCATATTCGCCGTTAGGTTAGGCTCATTATCGGTAATGGTGAGTTTTGGTCCTTTGGTATCAATGGTGATCAATTCTGAATTTTTGGCAACAGTGCTGATGTTTCCGACGGCATCGCTCTGACGCACTTGGATTGCCTCTATCTTATAGTCAGTATTGTTCGCAAGGCTAAATGATGTACCCGTTCCGCTAATCCATGTTTCTCCATTGTTTAAACTATACTCCCATGTAGCACCCGCTTCGATTCCGCCCACATTGACCGTCGCATTCGAGGTAACATTATCTGTCATATCCAATCCGGTATCGGCACCAAGTGTGAGTGTTAGCGATGTCGGCGCAAGCATATCCACACTTTGAGATGAAGATGCTGCGGTTGACTTAGTACTGCCTGAATTCAATGCCGCCCCTTGCTCTACGCTGACCAATACGTTTCCTTCGAATCCTGCAGTAGGTGTAACGGCAAGGGTATACGTGCCTTCACTCCCCGAAAAAGCCCCTTTTGTTCCGTTAGTGACTGTCACATCGTCCGCGGTAAAACCGGTTACGCTTTGATCAAAAGTAAATGTGTAGGTGATACTTTCGCCGGCGATATTTCCAACACCGGATTCATCATCAGTAATGGTCAATACCGGAGCAGAAACGGGTGCGGTCGTCGTTGCTACAGTGTAGTTAGGGCTTACGGCTGACGTTCCGGAATTGCCGGCTCGATCGATATAGCTACTGGCCAAAGTAATACTATTGACATCATTGGTCGTATTGCCTTTCGGCGTAAAGGTAGCTGTCCATGTAACTCCGCCATCAGCGGTTGAAAAATCCCCGATGGTGCCGTTTTGAACCGTTACATCATCTTTACTAAACCCGCTCACCGCTTCGGTAAAGGTAACCGTTACTGTAGCGGTTTCTCCTTGATTAAGGAAAGAGTCTGAGAGAGAGATAGTCGCTTGCGGGGCAGTCGTATCCTCTAGCGCACCCAAATCGGGATTCGTAACGGTTATCGTTACTTGTCCCCCTACGGTTGGATCATCCTGAACATTTCCGGCCGTGGCAATCGTAGCAGCCTTGGCTGAGGAGATCGTAATCGTAGCATCATTCGTGTCACCATCTAATGTTTGTAGAAATTGTGCCAGATTCTTAGTTTTTGTCGTATCACCGCCCGCCAAATCACGAATAGTGACGACTGCATCTCCTGCGGTAGGGGTAAAAGAGCCTAACGTAGCGTTTCCAACTTTAAAGGTGATGACATCCCCTACATTGTAACTAAACTCTCCACTGCTATTCGTAGTACCCGATTTTGTCGTAGAGCCGTTGAGATAATAATCAACACCAATAAGAATATCATCAATCAAGACCGAAGTTTGTGTCGTCGAAGAGGGGTTATCCGATCCGCCTCCGCCTCCGCCTGCTGCTACAGCGATTCCTCCTGCGGCAAGGATTCCCAATCCGATACTGCCCCATGAAATCCCAGAATCAACTTTCGGCTCTGCTTTTGGGATAGGAGAGGATGAAAGGTTTAAGTCATTGGGCGAAGAGACTAAATATTCATGATACTCTCCGCTTTCACCGATCCCCTGTATTTGAACACTATTTTCACACATAGCGTAATCAACCAGTACTGCCGTTGGTTCGGAAAGCCCATCTTCAAAGAGATGAAGATCTCTACCAATCATTTTTTTGGAAATATGTTTTGGTGATTTCCCCGTTGCCGGATCAACCAAAACAATTTTATCGCCCCCTAAAACCATAAGATATGTGGTTTTAGACCCACCGGTCGCTTTACCATTAATTGCTATTGTCTTTACCATAAGATTTAAAAACCTTTTATTCTTTTGAGATGAGCATGAAATTTCATAAAAAACTCAAGGTAGTGTATAACTATTAAGATTACGTAAAAATTAAAACACGGCACTGACCTACTAGACCCTAAGTTTTTATTGTTGAAGAAGCGGGCAAGTTTATAATCAAGCCATTTGGCGGATTTGGCATGTGCTTTAGTGCGTCT
>JACXUE010000109.1 GCA_014764075.1 Sulfuricurvum sp. | reverse complement strand
GAGATTTTTTGGTCAAACAACAAAATATACGGATGATCGAGTTCAACGGTCATTTTTTCGGAGTTGTTGATGAAATACGGGCTGAGGTAACCGCGATCGAATTGCATCCCTTCGACGACATCGAGTTCATCATTGATCCCTTTGGCTTCTTCGACTGTGATAACACCATCACGCCCCACTTTCTCCATCGCCTCGGCGATCATCGCACCGATACGCTCATCGGAGTTTGCTGAGATCGTAGCAACTTGCGCAATCTCTTTTTTATCGTTAATAATACGTGATGAAGCTTTGAGATTTTCCAAAATCGCTTCAAGCGCTTTGTCCATACCCCGTTTAACTTCGACCGGATTTGCCCCTGCTGTGATGTTGCGAAGACCCTCTTGGTAAATCGCGTTAGCCAAAACAGTAGCGGTAGTGGTACCGTCACCCGCTTCGTCTGCTGTGTTGGAGGCTACTTGTTTAACCAACTGCGCACCCATGTTCTCAAGTGCGTCTTTGAGCTCGATCTCTTTGGCAACCGATACACCGTCTTTGGTGATGAGCGGTGAGCCGTAGCTGCGTTGGATGAGGACGTTACGTCCGCGCGGTCCCATGGTGACCTTTACCGCATCGGTCAATTTTTGTACCCCAGCGGCGAGTTTGTTACGTGCATCGTCTGAAAAATGGATCTCTTTTGCCATTACATACTCCTTTCTAATGTTTATTTGATGATTCCAAGTAGATCGTCCGCGTCAATGACTAGGTACGTCTTGCCTTCGAGAGTGAGTTCACTGCCGGCATATTTGCCGAAAACGACGGTATCACCTGTAGAAACGTTTTCGACTTTAGAACTTACGGCAACGACAGTCCCTTGAGAAGGTTTCTCTTTGGCGTTGTCGGGGATGATGATTCCCGAAGCGGTTTTGGTTGCCTCTTCGAGACGTTCTACCAATACACGGTTTCCAAGTGGTTGGAAGTTCATAAGCGTTTCCTTTTGAATGAGATTTTTACGGTGGGGATTGTACACGAGTTTATTTAATATGTCAATAGTCTTAGTCTATTTGACTCAATAATAATGAGTTAAATCAATGCTATAAAGTTTAGCTTATAAAATATATTAGCGAATACCCTCTTTTAAAGCTTTTGATAAGCTTTACATCATTATAATTCCGATCTTCCATAAAAGATGGCTGGGTAGCTCAGCTGGTTAGAGCGCTGGTCTCATAAGCCGGAGGTCGGGGGTTCGAGTCCCCCCCCCGCCACCATAAAATCATTTAAATCACTTCAGCTTTATGCAAAAACCTTTTAAGACTCCACAAAATAGCTATTACATTAGCTTTTTATCGTCTAATATCGGTTAATCTGTTTCAACACAAACTAAGAATTTAAGGGGTACATTTAGGGGTAATTTGGGTTTAGTGGTATCAAGGCCTCTAAAAAATACCCCCAAAAGAGAAATTTTACAATGACTCGTCAGGGTACACCCCTAACCGATACCGAAATACAAAAGGCAAAATCAAACAATGAAAGAACATAAAATTAACTATTTTAACGATTATACTCCCAGTGATTACACGGTAGTGAGTTGTTTTCTCGAATTTATCATTGAAGAGAGTTCTACCCGTGTCGAGAATATTATGGAAATTCGGCGGCAAAATCCCGACGCAAAAGCACTCAGGCTCGATGGAGAGAAACTCGATCTGGAGCTGATATGGATGAACGATGAAGTCTTGGATGAGAGCGGCTATACGAGAGACGAAACGTCATTGACGATACCGTTGAAATGTGATAGCGCCACAATCCGTATCATCAACCGTATCTATCCCGACGAGAATACGGAGCTGGAGGGGTTATACCGCTCCGGCGGGATCTGGTGTACCCAAAACGAACCGGAGGGGTTCCGTCGTATCACCTATTTTATCGACCGTCCTGATGTGATGTGTCGTTTTACGACCAAGATCATCGCATCCCAAGAAACCTGCCCAGTACTTTTAGGGAACGGAAATTTGCGCGCTACCGCAACACTGGATAACGGCAAACATCTTGCCCTATGGGAAGATCCGATCCCCAAACCGTGCTATCTGTTTGCCATCGTGGCGGGGGATTTGGGGTCGATTCACGATACCTTTACGACAATGAGCGGTCGTAAGGTCGATTTGGCGATCTATTGTGACAAAGGGAATGAAAATAAGTGTCATCATGCGATGCGTAGCCTCAAAAAATCGATGGAGTGGGATGAGCACACCTATGGACGCGAATACGATCTGGAGGTGTATAACATCGTCGCAGTGGACAGTTTCAATATGGGGGCTATGGAGAATAAAGGGCTTAATATTTTTAACTCCCACTATGTTTTAGCCGATGAAGAGAGTGCTACCGACGCCGATTTTATGGGGATAGAGAGCGTCATTGCCCACGAGTATTTTCACAACTGGACGGGGAATCGTATCACCTGCCGAAACTGGTTTGAACTCACCCTCAAAGAGGGTCTTACCGTGTTTCGGGATCAATGCTTTAGTGCTGATATGAACTCCCCTCTGACACAGCGAATTGATGATGTCAGGGCATTGCGGGAGCGGCAGTTCATCGAGGATGCCGGACCGACCGCCCATCCGATCAAGCCCGATCATTATATGGAGATCAACAACTTCTACACCGCCACCGTCTATGAGAAGGGTGCCGAGGTGATTCGGATGATACATACTCTGCTGGGTCGTGAGAAATTCAGAGCGGCGATGGACTATTATTTCGAGAAATTTGACGGACAAGCGGTAGGGACGGAGGAGTTTTTGGAATCGATGCAATCCCAAAGCCCCGTTGATTTAACCCAGTTCAAGCGATGGTATTCCCAAGAGCGGACACCGACGCTGAGGGTGTCAAGTGTTTACGTTCCAGAGAGGTCGGAATTGGTGATGAGCATAGAGCAAATCATCCCGAAAAATACCTCTCATCATGAGCAGCTCCCCTACGCTCTCCCTTTCTCTGTCGCATTGTTGAATGAGAAGGGGGAGGCGTTCAAACTCGTCAGTGAGGATGTTTCGATCTTTCATGAGAATGTTCTTTGGATCGATCAGCACTCTCACACAATCACGTTTCGAGAGATTGCGACTCCGCCGAAACTCTCGTTGAACCGCCATTTCAGCGCACCGGTGATTATCGAGTGCGGGGAGCTTGATTGGCCGTTTTTGATGGCGCATGACAGTGATGGGTTTGTCCGTTACGAAGCGGCTCAACAGTTCGGTATCCAGACATTGGAAGCGATGATGCGGGGCGGCTCTATCGATGAGCGTTATATTGAGAGCTACGGCAAAATTGTGGGTGACGAGTCGATCGATGCGATGTTCAAAGCGCAGCTACTTGAACTTCCGAGTATGAATGCGCTGATGCAGCGCCAGAGCGTTATTGATGTAAAGGCTATTCATCAAGCGATTGAGAACCTCAAAACCGCTTTGGCAGATCGATTTTTTGCACCGTTGCGTGAACTGATGGAACGGCTTTATGATCCGACCAACGCTCACATAGATGGGGAGAGCATGGGAAAACGTGCCCTCAAAAATAGAGTGTTGGGATTGTTGATGGGCTCAGGAGAAGAGGCAATTGCTTCAGTGTGTTTTTCCCATTATCACGAAGCCTCGTCCATGAGTGAGCGGTTGGCGGCGTTGGATTTATTGGAGAACTACGCCCCCCATTTGGCAGCAGGGGCATTGGATAATTTCTATGGACGCTACCGCGATCAAACGCTGGTGATGAACAAATATTTCACCGTTCGTGCCTCCTCCCGACGAGACGGGACGCTAGAGAGGATCAAAGAGCTTCAAAACGACAGCGCTTACGATCCAAAGGTGCCGAATCTCGTCCGTTCGCTGATCGGCAGTTTCGCCCGAAATCCGGTCGCGTTTTACGCGCAGGACGGATCAGGGTTTGCGTTTGTCGCCGACAAAGTGATCGAAATCGATGCTATCAATCCCCAAATCGCATCGGGTCTTGCCGGAGCATTTAAAAACTACGGGCGTCTCTCCATCGAACAAAAAACGTTGATGGGGGTGGAGTTGGAGCGGATCAAAAACCATCCGACCCTCTCCAACAACGTCTATGAGATTGTGAGTAAAATTTT
>JACXUE010000108.1 GCA_014764075.1 Sulfuricurvum sp. | reverse complement strand
CTGCTCCATTTTGAGGCTGATGTCACCGTATGCGCTCAGTTTTCCACCGGTATAGAGAGGAACCATGTAGGTGAGTTTACTCTGGAAATAGTTTTGGTAGTCGGGGTGATTAAGATTTTTAGGTTGTGTTGCTAGCAATTGTTGTGCATTGCTAGGTAAACCACTCATTTGTCCTAAAAATTCATTAAATCCGAAATCTCCAAATGTTGCTTCTCGGGAACTCAGTTTAAACCCAAAAGCGTTTCCAGCATCGTTGGAACGGATTATATTTTGGGTAAAATCGAGTGAGCCGTAATTGTACCCTTTGGCGATAGCGACATCACTTTGTGCACTTTGGAGATCCAAAGCGGCGGTTTTGATTTCGAGGTTATTGTTCTCTAAAATTTCGAGGGCGGCAGGGAGCGAAAGAGCTGCACCCATGAGATGGCATGTGCCCAAAATAAGGGATGCGCCGAAGATACGTGAAAAGACATTCATCCATCGATTCCTTGTGATCTATTTGTGATTATAGTCAATTGTATTACGTTTATTATACACTTCAACGGATTTAAGGAAGCTAAAAACGTACGCAATCGTTTTGAATTTTTTCTTATTTTCTAATGATAGGTTGCATCCTGTTTGAAATTCGACTCCGTTTCGGGTAAAATTCGCCCAACATTAAAGAATCGCAAGGATGAGATATGGCAACAATCGGCATGGGTGATATCAAAAAAGGGGTTCGTCTCGAAATCGACGGCAACCCGTTCAAGGTTATCGAGTTTCAGCACGTCAAACCGGGTAAAGGTGCGGCATTCGTTCGTATGAAAGTCAAAAATTTCAAAAACGGCAAAGTAATCGAGAAAACGGTCCATGCGGGCGACAAGTTCGAAGTCCCGAACATGGCGCATAAAACGATGCAGTTTTTGTATGATGATGGTGAAATGCTTCAGTTTATGGACAATGAGAGCTATGAGCAGCTTGGTCTTACGTATGATCAATGTGAAGATGCGATGAAATGGATCAAAGATGGCACAAATGTCCAAATAATTTTCCACAATAACGAAGCGATAAGCGTCGATGCTCCGGAGATCATGGAGCTTAAAATCGTCGAAACTCCGCCGAACTTCAAAGGGGATACCTCAAGCGGTTCTAAAAAACCGGCTACTCTTGAAACCGGAGCTGTAGTACAAGTTCCGTATCACGTATTAGAGGGTGATATCATCAAAGTTAACACCGTTGATGGTGAATATTTGGAGAAAGTGAAGTAATTCACGCCCCTTTTTTTCCTGTTTGCCCTGAGCCAGTCAAGGGTAGCTTCCCTCATTCCCGATGTGATCGGGAATTTGGCTTTTCATACAATTTATATTCCCTATTTTCTTTATTCGGTGTAGAATACGCATAGTAAATATTATGTATTTATGGAGTTTTTTATGTCTAAAGTTTTAGTTCCGATAGCCGAAGGGTTTGAAGAGATCGAAGCGGTGAGCATTATCGATGTGTTGCGCCGTGCTGGGATTGAGGTGATTATGGGATCATTGAACGAGTCAATGATCGTCAAAGGGGCAAACGGTATCAGTGTGCAGTGTGACCGTTCTGTCGCTGGTATCAGTGCTGATGCGATCGATATGATCGTTTTGCCGGGAGGCTGGGGTGGTACAAAAGCGCTTGCAGCGGACGGTAATGTTCAAAATCTCCTCCAAGAGATGGATGCAAAGGGTAAATATATCGGTGCCATTTGCGCCGCTCCGTTTGCCCTCGATACCGCAGGGGTGCTCAAAGAGGGGTATACCTGCTATCCTAGCGTCGAGAATGAGATTAAAACATTGGGATTCAGAGGTGCTGAACATGCCGTTGTCGAGAGTAGCAATGTGATGACGTCGCGCGGACCGGGGACGGCGATCTGTTTTGCACTGGCGATTGTGAAAAGACTGTGCGGCAAGGAAACTTATGAAGCACTCAAAGGTGGATTGTTGGCGGATTATTGCGCGTCGATTTAGCCTTTTTTCCCTCTCGTTAACCCCTCATAGTCCAAAACGAAGCGCATCTATTGTGTTGAGATTCGGGTGATGTCGGGACTCGACTGATTGTCTATGTTTTTTATAAACAAAAGCTCCTCTTTACCCTCCAAATACTATAATCTCCGATACTTTTTTCAAGGCATTTTTTATGAGCACAATTCCCCCATTTACCCACCTTCATTTACACACTGAGTATTCACTGTTGGATGGTGCAAATAAAATTTCGACATTGGTAAAACGGGTGAAAGAGCTGGGGATGACTTCTGTTGCGATGACCGATCATGGCAATATGTTCGGGGCGATCGATTTTTATCAGCAGATGAAAAAAGAGGGGATTAAACCAATCATCGGAATGGAAGCTTACATCCATAACGGTGAGGATTTGGGGGATAAAACGATCAAACAGCGTTTTCATGTCTGTTTGTTTGCCAAAAACGAAACGGGGTACAAAAATCTCATGTATCTTTCGTCTCAAGCCTATATCAACGGCTTTTATTATTTTCCCCGTATCAACAAACAACTCCTTCGTGAAAACAGCGAGGGGATTATCTGCTCCTCGGCATGTTTGCAAGGAGAAGTAAACTGGCATCTCAACACCAACAGTGAACGTAACGTCAAAAACGGGGCGTTAGGGTATGATGAAGCCAAACGGATCGCATTGGAATACCGTGACATTTTCGGAGACGATTTTTACATGGAGATTATGCGTCACGGAATTGGTGATCAGCTTTTTATCGATGAGCAGGTGATTAGACTCTCCCGCGAGACAGGGATAAAACTTATCGCTACTAATGACACCCACTACACGTTCCCTGATGATGCGCAATATCATGAAGCGTTTATGTGTATCGGGATGAATAAACTCTATGACGATCCAAAGCGGCTGCGCCACTCGGTACATGAGTTTTATATTAAATCTCCTGAACAGATGGCGCGGTTGTTTGCCGACATCCCAGAAGCACTCTATAACACCCAAGAGATTGTGGACAAATGCCAGTTAGAACTCAAACTGGGGAACCCGACTCCGCCGAATTTCAAATTTACAGCCGAATATGCCCGTGAAGAGGGGCTCGATATTACGGAGGATTCAGAGTATTTTATCCACTGTTGTCGCAAAGGGCTTAAAGAGCGTTTGGTGCACGTTCCTGCTGAACGTCATCAAGAATATCGTGATAGGTTGGAGTTTGAGATCGAGGTGATCAATCAGATGAAATTCCCAGGCTACATGCTCATCGTTTGGGATTTCGTTCGTGAAGCCAAAAAGATGGGGATTGCCGTAGGACCGGGTCGTGGATCGGCGGCAGGGAGTCTCGTTGCTTATGCGCTGGAGATTACCGACATCGATCCGATGAAGTACGATTTGCTTTTTGAGCGCTTTCTCAATCCAGAGCGGATATCGATGCCCGATATCGATATGGACTTTATGCAGGCACGTCGCGGTGAGATCATTGATTATGTCGTCCGCAAGTACGGTCGTGAGCAGGTGGCGCAGATTATCACGTTCGGTTCGCTACTTGCCAAAGGGGTGATCCGCGACGTTGCCCGCGTCCTTGATATGCCACTATCCCAAGCTGATGCGATGGCAAAATTGATCCCCGATGAGTTGGGGATCACCCTCAACGGTAAAACCAAAGGGGGGGAGTTCAAACCTGGTGCGTTCCAAAAAGAGCCGAAAATCGCCGAATTGATCGAAAGCGACCAACAGGCGGCGCGGGTGTGGGAGTTTAGTAAAAAACTCGAAGGGCTCAAACGCAATGCGGGGATGCACGCGGCAGGGGTCGTTATCTCCAACGAACCGCTTTGGAAAAAAACCCCGATCTACAAACCCTCGGGGGAGGAGACCTTTGTTACCCAATATTCACTCAACTTCCTCGAAGACATCGATTTGATCAAATTTGATTTCTTGGGACTTAAAACTCTCGATGTTATCGACAATGCGATCAAACTGATCCAAAAACGGTACGGTGTCGAGGTTAAGGGATGTTGGATGATTTTATCGAACGTAAACATGGCCGTCAGGCGATCACCTATACCTTCCCATCGATGGAGCCGATCCTCAAACCGACATATGGGGTCATCGTTTACCAAGAGCAGGTCATGCAGATCGTGCAAACGGTCGGCGGCTTCAGCCTCGGCGGGGCGGACATCGTTCGTCGTGCGATGGGAAAAAAGAAACTCGAAGAGATGCAAAAATACAACAAAGAGTTTAGTGAGGGGGCACAGAAACAGGGGCTGGACTACCAAAAAGCCTCTGAACTGTTCGACCTGATCGAAAAATTCGCCGGATACGGGTTCAACAAATCGCACTCGGCAGCGTATGCGATGGTAACGTTCCAAACCGCATGGCTCAAGACCTACTATCCGCAGGAGTTTATGGCGGCATTGCTCACCTCGGAGAAAGACAACACCGACAAGGTCGTCAAATACATCGATGAAGCCAAACGGATGAAAATTTTCCTCGGAGCTCCCGATATTAACCATTCACAGCTTGAGTTCTCCGCGATCACCAAAGACGATCACGATCAAATCCTTTTCGGTCTAGGGGCGATCAAAGGGGTCGGGGAAGCCGCGGTCGAATCGATCCTCGAAGCGCGCGCGGAGGGTGAATTCAGAGATATTCAAGATTTCATTAATCGAATTGAGCCACAAAAAGTGAACAAAAAGGTGATAGAGTGTATCATCAAAGCGGGGGGATTAGATCGTTTTGGCTACTCCCGCCGTGCTTTGTTGGAGCAGATCGAAACCCTCGTCGAGACAGCAAAAAAAGGCTCATCTCTCAAAAAAGATGCCCAATTCAGCCTCTTTGGAGATGACGAAGAGGTGACGGCGGTCGAACTGAGTCTCAAAAATATGGAGGAGTTCGATCTCAAAACACTCCTCGATTTCGAGAAAGAGACTCTCGGATTCTACGTCTCTGGCCATCCGCTCGATAACTATCGAGACCAAATCGATACGATCAACTATACCCTCTCAAGTGAGATTGAAAACATCGCTGATGGTTCCAGTGCTATATTCATCGGAAAAGTCGAAGAGATCACCAAAAAGATGTCGAAAAAAGGGTCGCAATTTGGACTGGTGAGTCTCATGGATTTTCATGGAAATATCGAGGTGATGCTCTTCTCCGACAAACTCGAAGAGTTAGAAAAAATGGATCTTGATGAGCCAATCGCGTTCAAAGTGAAGGTAAATCATACCGATATGTTCACCCGCATCAGCGTTACCAAAATCATGACGTTGAGCGAAGCGAAAAAAGAGGCGAAAAAGGTGGAGACCAAAATCGTTGAAAACCTCGCACCGCAAGAGCCGTTGCAACTACGCCTTCGCCTCAGCGACAACCTTGAGACGTTGGAAAAACTCTATACTCTTGTCCGCCGTCATCCGGGACGCCGCGCGATCAAACTCATCGTTGTCTCGAAACTTGCCGATGTTGTTATCGATTCGGCGATACGGGTCGACAACAAGGTGATTGAAGAGCTAAGTGCTTTGGAAGATGTGGATGTATTATAGGAGATAGTTATGCGCGAATTTAACGAAGAATTGATCCATTTTATCGATGCTTCTCCCACCCCGTTTCATGCGGTGGAATGGATGGCGAAGAGACTTGAATGCCGAGGATTTATTCGGTTGGAAGAGGATACTTCATGGAATCTTAAAGAGGGACAGGA
>JACXUE010000107.1 GCA_014764075.1 Sulfuricurvum sp. | reverse complement strand
GGTAAATATTATCATAGCGCGCACCTATTTTCCAGTTTTGATCCATGGCATAGATGAGTTGTGAATAGTATCCGGCTTGTTTTTTGTGCAGATTTTTGAAGACGAGATCATCCGTTGTAAAATCAGCATCCGGATCAGAAATTTGTCTTCCCTCCATATCGCGATACAGCCATTCGCTTTGCCATGTGAGGGAGCTGTAACTGTCTAGGTAGTGTTTGAGTGTTAAATCCAGACCGTAAAGTTTGCTCTCACCCGCAAAAGCATGAGGCTTTTCGTCACTGAAATGGTTTAGACGGCTTTTTCCGCTGGCAAGACTCGCTCCGGCAAGAATGGTCGTATCTCCGATATCTGTTGATGTTTTTACATACCCCACAAGGAGCGATGGTTGTGCCGCCGAACCGGCTAAAATCTCTTCTTCATCATAGGGGCTATTGATAGCGGCTTGTCCAAACATCCCCTCGTTTTTCCCTTGGAGTGCTTCGACACCGATCATCAGATAGTGTGGCAGTGGAGCGACCCATTGGAGTTGGGCACCGATTTCGTTGATCCCGTGATTGCCTAAAAACGCTTCGTACACGAGTGGCATATCAGAGAAATTCCATACATGGTGGTGCTGATTGTTGAGTCGCCCGAAATCACTCAAGAATTTACCGCCGCGTGCACGGAAGTTGTAGGGGAGATTACGACTGGTGACATAGGCCTCTTCGACCTCCACCCCCTCCTCAGAGAAATGAAACACACCATCAGCATCGAGGTAAGGATCGACAGTGCTATGAATCGCCATTTCGGCGTAGTTGAGGTTGAATCCGTTGGAGGCATTATAGGTGGCGTGTTCATGTCCACCATGTGAGTGTGAACCGATCAGACCGTGTGCTACACCGGGGAGTTCTAGATGCTGAGTCTTTTCGTCTTTTTTTGAGCGACTTACATAGGAGGCATCGATGATAAGAGAGAGATCGAGATTGGACACACTCTTTTGAAGATCGGATGGAGTGGTGCTTTTTGCAGTTGTGTCGATCGCTTTTGCAGCCATTTTGGATTGTTCAAGGGTATCGATTTTTAATTGCATCGATTTCATCATCGCTTCCATCTGTATTATCTGATTTTTAAGCGATTGCAATTCAGTATCGTTTGCCGAAAGTGCGGCGGCAGCCATAGTTGATAATAGTATTTTTTTCATCATAGTTGAATCCTGTTTGGTTTAAAATAATAAGGTTGTTTTAAATTAGCAAAGAGGTAGCAAAGGGGGAGAGCGACTGTTGGATGGGATACGATCGACAGATATCCGTGCGGATTCGTTCAAAGCATAGGTTAAAAATAGGGTATCGATGATATGGGGGGAAACTGCATCATTGAGCACTACAGGGGTATGTGCCATCAAATAGAGGGGACAATCTTCCTCTACATGGGAATCAAACTCATGGTGATGATCATGTATCACTTCATGCAGGGCACTAATGAGGGTTGCACCGATAAACAGCAACAAAAATAACCCTCGAATTCGGCGCATCGGATTCTCCATTTTTTGACGAATTTTACCATAGATGGCATACTCTTTGCTTTTAGAGGTTAAACGAACATTTATTTTAAGGATTAGCAATGATTAAACGATTCTGTACCTTGTTACTGGGAACTACAATTACACTTTTGGCACAGATCGATAAAAATAAGCTCAATAAACTCGAAGTGGAAGCGTTGTTGGTCAAAGATATGACGACAAAACAAATGCTCTATTCGAAAGAGCCGTTCAAAGAGGTGCAACCCGCTAGTTTGACGAAAGTGATGACCGTTATGTTGGCGATTGAGAGGGGCAATCTAGGGGAATCTGTTACGATTACACGAGAATGACCGTTATGTTGGCGATTGAGAGGGGCAATCTAGGGGAATCTGTTACGATTACACGAGAGATGACCAAAGTAGAACCGACAATCGCTGGATACCGACGAGGGGATGTGATCCGTTTAGAAGATATGCTCAAAGCGGCAATGATCAAATCGGATAACGATGCGGCAAAAGCGATAGCGATCACGGTAGGGGGGAGCGAAAAGAAATTTGTCGAGATGATGAACGCGAAAGCCAAAGCGATCGGGATGACTCATACCCATTTCACCAACCCTTGTGGATATGATGATAAACAACACTTCTCCACCCCCAGAGCTGGACAATGTCTCATTGCACGGGCAAAAAAAGATGGGAAAGATTGCGTTATCGTGATGATGAATGCCAAAGGGGATCGCTGGAAGATCGCTAAAAATATTTTTGAGCAGGTTTTAAACAGTTAAATACTTTTTGATAAAACTCTCATATTTATAGCCTCAAAAAAAGTGGTGCAGATATAGAAGATATTGCCAATAGTGTAAAAATCAATGAGAGCAGTTTGAGCGGGAATTTATTTGACTAAATTGCACTTTACCTTCCCCTAAACCGCTATTCGCTACAATTTCACTCTTAATTTACGGGTATACGACCCAATCAAAGGAACTGCATGAAGCGTGCATTGCTCAGTGTTAGCGATAAAAGCAACATCGTTGAATTTGCCAAATCCCTTATCGGATTGGACTATCAAATCATCTCTACGGGCGGAACGTATAAAATCCTCAAAGATGCGGGGGTAAGTGCCATCGAGATCGATGAGGTGACCAAATTTCCTGAGTGTTTTGAAGGGCGTGTTAAAACTCTAAATCCCTATATCCACGGCGGTATCTTGCATCGCCGCGACAAACAATCGCACCTCGACCAAGCTAAAGAGTTGGGTGTTGAAGCGATCGATTTGGTGTGTGTCAATCTCTATCCATTCAAAGCGACGATTGAGAAAACCGACGATTTCGAAGAGATCATCGAAAACATCGACATCGGTGGACCTGCTATGGTACGTTCTGCGGCGAAAAATTTTGACAGTGTCGTTATCGTTACCGATCCGTCGGACTACTCTTTGGTGCTCAACGCGATTGCTAAGGGTGAAAACACGGTTGAGTTCCGCCGTGATTTGATGATCAAAGCGTATGAGCACACTGCTGCGTATGACTCGATGATTGCTAACTACATGAATAAACGTTTCAATAACGGTATGGGGGCAAAACAATTCATCGTGGGTAACAAAGTGATGGATACCCGCTATGGTGAAAACCCCCACCAAAAGGGCGGTTTGTATGAGTTTGATGCGTTCTTCACCCAAAACTTCAAAACCCTCAAAGGGGAAGCAAGCTTCAATAACCTCACCGACATTAGCGGTGCGGTGAAAATCGCGGCGGCATTCGGTGATGAGAATGCGATCTGTATCGTCAAGCACGGTAACCCGTGCGGTTTTGCGATCCGTGAAAACCTCCTCGATGCGTACACCGAAGCACTCAAATGCGATCCGATCTCCGCGTTCGGCGGTGTTGTAGCGGTCAATGGTGTTGTGACGAAAGAGCTGGCAGAGAAAATGAACGAAATGTTCCTCGAAGTGATTATTGCAGGGCGCATCGACGATGAAGCGCGTGCGATATTTGAGCCGAAAAAACGTCTCAAGCTTTTCGAATACGGCAGTAGCCGTATAACCCTCAGCAACGACGCGATCGATTTCAAACACATCGAGGGCGGGTTTGTAATCCAAGATGCCGACCGTGTTGGAGTGGATGAAGTGAAAAATGCGAAACTCATGACGAAACATGTTGCAAGCGAAGCGGCTTTGAAAGACGCGGAGATCGCTTATAAAGTGGCATCTTTGACCAAATCCAACTGTGTCGTTTACGTTAAAGACGCGGCGATGGTAGCGGTTGGAATGGGGATGACCTCTCGTGTCGATGCGGCGCGCTGTGCCCTCAAAAAAGCTAAAGAGATGGGCTTGGATGTGAGCGGTTCGGCTCTAGCTTCCGAAGCGTTCTTTCCATTTCGTGATTCGATCGATGCGGCGGCGGGTGCGGGTGTTAAAACCGTTATCCAACCGGGTGGTTCGGTGCGTGATGATGAGGTTATTGCCGCAGCCGATGAGCACGGTATGGCTCTTTACTTTACCGGAGTTCGACATTTTTTACACTAAAAACCTTTGCGCCGAGTCGGCGCAACTTTATATCTCTTTAAATCCCTTTTTTACGAACTCCCCTTTTTAAACTTGATTGACATTGACTCAATGTTAGTGCTATAATTCTTGGTAAGAAAATCGATATATTTTATAGGAATTAAACATGTCAAAAAGTTTATATACCACATTGGAATTATCTCCCGGAGCAAGCGAAGCGGAGATTAAAAAAGCTTACCGCAGACTTGCCCGACAATACCATCCTGATGTCAACAAAGACCCTGCAGCAGAAGAGAAGTTCAAAGAGATCAATGCCGCCTATGAAGTTCTTAGTGACAAAGAGAAGCGTGCCAAATACGATCAATTCGGTGATTCGATGTTTGGTGGTCAGAACTTCCATGACTTTGCCCGTGGACAGGGTGGGGATGTCGATTTGGACGATATTCTCCGTAACATTTTCGGTCAAGGCGGCAGAGGATTTGGCGGCGGTTTTGGCGGTTTTGGCGGAGGCGGTTTTGGCGGTTTTGGCGGAGGTGGCTTTGGTGGCGGGATGAATCTCGACATCGATGCGAACGTCACCGTCCCGTTCGCCGTAGCTGTTCTTGGTGGAAAACACTCGATCAGCCTCTCGGGTGAGAGTTTCGACATCAAAATCCCAGCTGGGATCAAAAACGGCGAAAAGCTTCGTGTTCGCGGAAAAGGGAAAAGGCATGGTTCTCAAGTTGGTGATTTGTACCTTCGGATCGATGTTGCACCAAACCCTGAGTATGAGCGGGAGGGGGATAACCTCGTCAAAACCTTCAATGTCCCTCTCTATGCGGCATTGTTTGGCGGTAAAGTAGTCGTACAAACATTGGAGAAAGAGGTGACCTTAAAGGTGCCCGAAAATACTAAAAACGGTCAACGGTTTCGTCTCAAAGGGATGGGGGTGATGAACCGTCAAAGTAACGTTCGAGGCGATTTGTACCTCAAAGCCAATATCGTATTGCCCCCTGTCGATAAAATCGATCCAGTGTTGGTTGAGCAAATGAAAAAGTCTTTGTTGCAGGAGTAGAAGATGCACCATTTTGATGAACCGGTTTACATGATCAGTATCGTTGCGAAGATTTTGGATATCCATCCGCAGACCCTTCGTCAATATGAACGTGAAAACTTGATTACTCCATCTCGCTCGGACGGGCGAATACGCCTCTACTCTCAGCGTGACATCGAAAAAATCAAAATGATTCTCCGTCTGACTCGTGAAGTGGGGGTAAATCTAGCCGGTGTTGATGTGGTGATGCGTCTCAAAGATAAAATGGAAGCTATGGAGCAAGAGATGATGGAGCTACGTGCCGAAATCGCACGTTTGCGAAGCTCCAGCGGTGTGCCTCCTGAAAAATCACTTGTAGCTAAACGGAGTATTTACGAAATGGTCATTTTTGACGATGATATTTGAAGTGATTGCATGAGTGTTTCGCCGATTATTCATGAGAGCTGGAAAGCGGCATTAAAAGCGGAGTTTGCTCACCCCTATATGGAAGAGCTGAAAACGTTTTTAGTCGAAGAGAAAAAGCACTATACAATTTTTCCGCAAGGTTCTCATATTTTTAATGCGTTTAACTCCACCCCCTTCGAGAGTGTCAAAGTAGTTATTTTGGGCCAAGATCCCTATCATGGAGCAGGTCAGGCACACGGGCTATCGTTTTCGGTTCAGCAGGGGATACCGCTCCCGCCATCTCTCCAAAATATCTTTAGAGAGTTGGTGAGCGACATCAGATGTCCGTATCCCAAAAGCGGTGATCTGAGCCATTGGGCTGAACAGGGGGTGTTGCTACTCAATACCCTTTTGACCGTGAGAGAAGGCGAGCCATACTCTCATAAAGAGCGGGGGTGGGAGCGGTTTACCGATCAGGTGATCAAAACATTGAGTGATCAGCGCGAACATATCGTTTTTATCCTCTGGGGAGCACCGGCAGGGAAAAAATCAGCCCTGATTGATGAGAGCAAGCATTTGATCCTCAAAGCACCTCACCCCTCTCCTCTCTCATCCTATAGGGGTTTTTTCGGCTCGAAACCGTTTAGTCGAACGAACGATTATCTCCAACGTTATGGGAAAGCTCCGATCGAATGGTCTCTTTGAGCCTTTGAAGCTCTTTTTTGTGTTTCTGTAACAGTTCTTTGATTTCCAGTGTGGGTGATTCCTGATATATTTTTTTGAGCAAATCGATTTGATTGACCGTATCTTGGAGTGCTCCCAACGAGTTTTGGAGCTGTTTGCAGTGAGAAATCACCTCTTGGCAGTGGTGGAGATC
>JACXUE010000106.1 GCA_014764075.1 Sulfuricurvum sp. | reverse complement strand
GCTTCGCAAGACACCTATGGAAGTTCGATCGGTGGTGTTTTGAAATACGAAACAGCCGAGTGGAACGGTCTTAAACTCGGAGTTGGTGCTTATGTATCTCAAAAACTCCACTTTGCTTCTGGTGATGTGGATGAGGGTAGAATCAATACTGATCTTTTTGATATGGACGGAAAGTCTTATGCGTATGTGGGTGAAGCGTATGTGGATTACACGATGGGAGATCTAAATCTCAAAGTGGGACGTCAGTTGATCGATACTCCGTTTGCCGATACCGATGATATCCGTATGCACCCGAACACGTTTGAAGCGGCAGTCGCAACTTATGGCGGAATCGAGGGGACAACACTTGTCGGTGGATACGTGACCCGTTGGGCGGGGTTTGACTCAGGCGATGATATCTCTAAATTCAAAAAGCTCGACAGAGATAAGAGTGATGGTGCAGCGGTAATTGGTGTAGCAAATGAAAGTATTGAAAATCTTGCCCTTCAGGCTTGGTACTACAATATTGATCAAGTTGCCGATGCTATCTATACCGATGCAACCTATGCTATCCCTTTGAGTGAAACTACGGGGTTTGAGCTCGGTGCTCAGTATGCACATTTCTCAGAAGAGAAAGGGAGTGGTCTCGATGGGAATGTATATGGAATCGGAACAGCGTTTAATGTCGGTGCATTGACACTGGGAGTTGCGTATAACCGTGGAAGCAATGATGATGGTAAATCACCACCGATCGGATTTGGCGGTGGACCGTATATGACTTCTATGGAAGAGATGACGATTAAGGGGATGAACGATGTTAAAGCCTATCAGCTCAGCGCAGAACTCGATATGACCAATGCAGGTTTGGAAGGAGTGACCCTTAGGGCTCTTTATGGTAACTTTAAAAGCGATACCGACGGAACCAAAGTAACCGAAACCGATCTTGTCGCCTCTATGGAACTGAGTGAAGCAATGACCGGTGATATCAGCTATGCGATGATCGATGATAAAAACAGCAACTTTGATAGTGGAAATGATGCTGGGTATGACCGCTTTCTTGTCCGTTTGAACTTTAACTTCTAAGGAAGTATGATATTAAAAGTAAAACAGGCAATTGAACCGTCATCTTTATCTGAGTATAATGACACCGTGATAGAGTTAAAAAATTCCGTTTAAAAACGATGCCGCTATTAGGATCGTTCACGGTAATGAGATTTATATTCTGATGTTACGCACTTTGCGAGCAAAGCCCGTAAAGTGGCAGGGACAAATGTTCCTACAACCCCCTAAAGCTTGCCATATCTTTTGGATATGGCAGAAACTACCCATATTGTCCTTGATTTCATCAAGTGCGTAAGGTCAGTTATATTTCTAGAATTACCAATGGCAATAAACTGATTCTCACCAAATAATCGGTGAATGAATGCACCGAGTTCTCAAGGATAATTGTGCTTTACCGTCCCCTTATATTGGTTACTTGTACCCTTTCTCTTACTTGCGCTCAGGAAATCATCCAGCTTGATAAAATTTCCGTAGAAGATGCCTACAGTGTTATCAAAGAGCGCAAAGAGAATTCGATTGCCAAACGGATTATCAAAGGCGAAGAATTGAGTCAGTACGGAGATATGAATGCGTTGGAGATTCTCAAACGGACCCCCGGCGTCACTATTAGCGACGGTAAGGGGAAAAAAGGTGCCCCTGGCAAAGGGTATACGAAAGTATTGATCGACGGCGAAGAGATCTCTTCGACCAAACGGGGAAATCCTCTCGAACGCCTCTCTTCTGACACCATTGAGCGGCTGGAGGTGATGACCAATAGTTCGGCCGAGTACAGTGCCGAATCGATGGGGGGGATTGTCAACATCGTCCTCAAAAAACCCGGGTCTCAGGGTAAAACCATCGCAAAAGTGACCGCCGGAGCGTACGAGGGTGAACCGATAGCCTCGGTGTTTGCCCAACGAGAGGGAAAAGAGGGGAAACTCTCCTATCTCATCAACACGACGATAGCCGATAATTCTCAAGATGATACCGCATCTACGACCACCGATACCTATGTCGAAAGCACTGACAGTGATTCACGCTACCGATCTTTGAGCCTCAACACCAAACTCATCTATATCGCTTCATCCAAAGATAAGTATCAGTTTGACGGTGCGATCAACCGGAGCGATTATAAAAAAGAGACGCTCCAGCAACGGACAACCCCTTTGACCATCACTCAGCACGACGAGTGGGACGCTCTGATGATCTGGAGTAAATTCTCCGGTAGCCATAACCTTTCCGGTACTGAGTTAGTCGAGTGGAAACTCAAATACCATCAAAACGATTCACAAGGCTCTACCCGCTTCGATAACGGAACGACGATCAATACCCAAAACGATGAAGGTGCATTTGGGGTATTTGGAGCGGATGGGAGCTATTCGATTGCGTTGGATGAACATTTCATCAAAACGGGAGCCGAAATCAAACGGCTCCATCGGCGCGATGATGTGACAACAGATGGAAGCATTGTCTCGGATGGACATCAGCGTCTGCGTGAAGACAAAGGGTCATGGTATATCCAAGACGAGATCAGCGTAGGGGAGAAGATGGTGGTGACGCCGGGTGTCCGTTTTGAGCGTTCGGTTCGAAGATTTGATCAGAATATCGATATCGATTACGTAGCGCCGTCGTTGCACGCTCTCTATAAATTGAGCGAAAACGACAACCTCCGTGCCAGTGTTGCCAAAACGGTGAAATTGCCCCGTTTGAGCGAACTTTCCGATTCTTTAGACTCTTCTCTCGATGAAAACGATATCAATCACCCCGACGTCACCGGAAATCCGAACCTCAAAGAGGAATCGGCGCTCAGTTACGAAGTACGCTACGAGCACTTTTTCGAGGACAAAGGGATTATCAGTATCGGCGGATTTTACCGCGACATCAGCGATAAGATCGAAAAACGGACGACATTGGAGTCGGGGCGCTATGTCGAACGCCCTTATAACTCCGGTGAAGCTAAACTGTGGAGTTTGGAACTCGAACTCAAAAAATCGCTTGATGGTTATGTGAAAGGTTTGGGTGTTTTTGGTAATGCAACGGTACAAAATTCATCTCTGATTACGGATGGGGTGAAGCGAACCATCAAAGGGACAAACAATTATCTCTACAACATCGGGATCGATCATCGTCTCAGCGTCTATGCGCTGACCTACGGAGCGGCGTATCGATATGTGAGTGGTTATGACGACCCTGTGGATGAGAGCGGTGTTGCCGAATCTCAAGAGGGGTATGGAGTATTGGATCTATATGCTACGAAACGGTTGGATTCAACCTACAAACTGGGGCTAAACCTCAAAAACATCACCCAAGAATCGATCAAAACCACCTCCAAACGTTACGTTGGAGGTGTGCTTAACGAAAACCGGATCGATAATGAACATTCTCGCTTTCATTTTCTAGTCACCTTGGAGGGACGCTGGTAAATTCATTCATGAGTTTATGTGCGACGAAAAAACAAATAAATATTTAAACTTAAATCGTCAATTTAGGGGCGATTCGTTAACTGTTTGTAGGGTAAGATGGCTACTATTCTTATCATCAAAACAGAGGAGTTTTTTTATGAAAGATAATGAACCGACACTAAGAGGGATCGATGATTATAACACCCTCAAGGGACCAAAGAAAAAAGTAGTGTGGGCGGTTATCATCAGCGGTTTGATCATCGGGTCGATTTTTGTTGCCGCCAAAATGTTTTACGGCGGTACCGAAGATGCCATCATGGTGAATGAAAGTATCGGAAAAATACCGGTAAAATAATGGTAGAATTCACCATCCAAATCCAAGGAGTCGTATGATTGCGACCATTATCAGTATCTACACCATTTATATTCTTGTCCGACTCTATGTGAGTGTCATGCAAATTGGCTATATCAACCAAATGAAACGCAAAGGTGCGGTGCTGATGGGTGAACGTGAATATCGTGATGCCGCCGCGTACGCGGTAGCCAAAGAGAAACTCGGTATTGTCGAAGCGTTTGTAGAATTTGCCCTTTTCCTCGTGTGGATGGGAGGATTGATCGCGTGGCTTGATACAACCCTTATGTCACAATCTTCTATGGTGCAAACGATCGGTGCCGTGATGGGGTTGATACTCATCAATGCGTTAGTGATGTTGCCTTTTGGATGGTACGC
>JACXUE010000105.1 GCA_014764075.1 Sulfuricurvum sp. | reverse complement strand
GTACTGACGACGATGTCGCATGAACTGATTGCCTCTTCGAAACGCTCCATTATGGCGTCTTGATCGTCTCCGACGATCCCCATTTGGACACTCTCGCCTCCGAGAGCATCGACGAGGGCTTGAAGGGTGTAGCTGTTTGAACTTCGAATCTGTCCGGCATGGCGGGATTCTTCACCGATATCGAGAATCTCGCTCCCCGTTGCGATGATCGCTACACGAGGACGTTGGGCAACACGGATCATCACACGATTAATCCCCGCCAACACGCCGATCTCGGCAAAACCGATCTTGGTTCCGCGTGGAATCAAAACCTCTCCCTTTCGATAGCTTTCCCCTGCTGGGCGAACCGCAAAACCTTTCCCTACCGCTTTGGTCACGGTAATAGAGTCACCGTTCGCCTGAACATTTTCAATCGGAATGAGGGTATCAGATCCAGATGGCATCAACGAACCGGTAAAAGTTTTGATGCAGCCACCGCTTATTACTTCCCCGATTTCATCGGCTCCAGCAGGGTTGTCTCCCAAAATATCAAACGTTTCATAATTTTCCAAATCCCGATGAGCGATCGCATATCCATCCATCGCCGACGTCGGGCGGATAGGATAATCGCTATCGGCAATAATATCCTCTGCCAAAACCCGTCCCAATGACGAAGAGAGAAAAACCCTCTCGCTTCGAAGATTGGCAATACTGAGCAGAGAGATCATATTTTGGGAAGTCTCATACGAAATCATTGTTTTTCTCCTAATATCCCCGCCCCTAAAATAGGGGTTGAACGATCCGCCGCATAAAGGCGCTGCCCCCCTCTGAGATCATATTTCCAGATCGGGGCGGAGACTTTGAAATCCTCCACGAATTTCTCGATCGTCTCCAATGCTACACGCCGTTTGGGTGAAAAAACCGCTGCGATATAAGAACTTTGATGCACCAGTACATCCCCTCGACTGTGCGCCATTTTGAGCTTTGCCCCAAGCGCTTCCGCTTTAGATTGCCACGCGTCAAACCAACCATTTAAAATTGGTTCATACACATCGAAACTAAGCCCATCGATTCCATCTTCTTCTCGCACCGTGCCGATAAAGGGGATATAGGCACCATAGTTGAATTGCGCTTCCTCAGCATACCATCGGGTAATGATTTCAGGGACGTTCAATCCCCCCTCATACAATTCCAACATGCTCATCCGCCGCACACCGGAGGAAGAAGAGATACTTTATCACCCGATTTTAGCGGAGTATCGAGAGATGCTACCAGCGTATCATTGACCGCCACCGCACAGTTTTCTAACCACTGAGTCATTTCGCTATCTTGCTTCAAAACCTCAGCAACATCACGCAACGATGATGCTTCCAAGGTTAGCGGAGCCTTTTGAATCGGTCCTAAAAATTCGATTGTTATCATTCTTCTATGTCTCTTTAGAGGATATTTATTGGGGTCATTATATCAAATCCACAATAACACTCCCATGTTAGCCATGAGTTAGTATAATACACCTCTTATTTTCTAAGAGGAGATAGTTTGATTTTTGGAAAAATTGATTTTATAAATCTCCTCCCTTTTCACGTCTTTATCAAACGCTATGCCCGAACTACCCAATTTCACCAAAGTCTCCATTACCACAAAGGGGTCCCCTCGGCTCTCAATCGCGAATTTGCCATGCGTCGAATCGATGCGGCGTTTATCTCTAGCATCACCGCCAAAAATTGCCGTCACTTCGGTGTCGGGATCGTTGCACAGCGTGAAGTACTCAGCGTCCTCTCTCTCCCCAATGCCGACAAAGCGGATGAAGATTCGGCGACTTCCAATCTCCTCGCTCAGATTTTGGACGTTCACGGAGAGGTGCTGATCGGAGACAAAGCGCTCCGTTACTATTACAGTGGAGGGGAGCATATCGATTTGGGAAGACTTTGGCATGATACTACAGGATTGCCATTCGTCTTTGCCCTGCTATGCACCCATCATCACACCGATGAGCTTAGCCGTCTCAGCCGTGCGTTTATTTCCAAAAAGGTGAAAATTCCTTATTACATACTGATCGAAGCATCTCGCAAAAGCAACCTCAGCCCTGCACAAATCATCCATTATCTACAATTTATCAGCTACAAAGTGGGAGAAAAAGAAACACGGGGTTATAAACGGTTTGTGAGAGAGGCAAAAAAAAGAGGGTTAAATCCCTCCTTACGAGAAATTCGTTATCGTTAAACCAGTTTACGTCGTACTTGATAATTTTCGATATTTTCTAAAATCTTTTCGATCTCACTAAACACCTCGATAGAGAGTTTAATCCCCTCGACAATCTCATTTTCATTGCTCGGATATTCGTGAGTCAGTTTATTGCGGAGCTTTCGATAGGTCATCCAATCCACGCTGTTTTCAATGATTTCCAACTTTTCAAGCTTATCCAAAATATCCAATAGAGACATATGATCGCGGTACTCGCCGATTTCATCCAAAAAAATACGAAACAGCTTCTCCCCCATCATATCCTGAAGCTTGATAAAACGGTAAATGAACGTATCGATCGTTTTGATTTTTTCAAAATCTTCAAAAACACCTAAATCAATATGGCTCCACTCTTTGATCTCATTCATCGCGCTTTTTGCCCGCTTCAAATGCAGATGAATTTTTTCTAATATCTCTTGCATCATAACAATATCCCCTCTTTGACTATCGTCTCAAAAAGTTTTTGAGGGGGCGTTAGAGGGGTTTGAATAATCAGATCAATTTTGCGTTCGATCCCTCGAAGTTCCATTCGGGAGAGGATTTTTAGCTCCTCTTTGAGGGTGATATTTTTGTGGGTTTGAACAAAGAGATCGATATCTCCCCCTCTTTTGGTATCATCGGTTCGGCTTCCAAACAGAAAAACTTTGGCATCGTCGATGCTCTCGTGCAGGGTTGATTTGATAATATCGATCTCAGCACGTTGCAACCGCATGATAACCCTCTCACAAAAAAATAGTATAACTATTATAACTTAGAATCGGGGGAATGAGAATATGCCGTTCATAGTTCGACAAAACAAGGGTACCGCTCGCAAAGCGATGTTTCCCTGAGCTCACCACGAACGGAAGAAGATTAATGATTTAGAAGTGCATCAATTCGCGCCAATGTCTCATCGACACCGATGATCGCCATAACCGTATCGAGCCCCGGTCCTGAGAGTTTCCCCATCAGTGCGATACGAAGCGGCTGACCGATTTTCCCGAAACCAATCTCCAGCTCTCCTACAACCTGCTCCATCACATGGTGATAGTCACTCGGCAAATGAAGCTCAGAAGCGTTTTTCAATGCTTCAGCAAAGGCTTTGAGTATCATCGGAGATTCTTCTTTATACCCTTTTTTGAACGCCGCTTCGTCGAATCCATCAGGACGTACCAAAATCTCGTTATATAGTGAGCATTGAGCCAGTCGAGTTTCTCGACGCTATAGACCGATGCGGAACGGTTGATATCGCTTGGATCGAACAATTCCAACATCTCTTTCATCGAGAAAATCTCTTGATCCCCGTGACTCCATCCCAAACGAACAAGGAAATTGAGCAACGCTTCTGGGGTGTAGCCGAGTGTTTTATACGCCATAACATCGGTTGCGCCATCACGCTTGGAGAGCTTTTTTCCCTCATGGTTGTGGATCATCGGAACATGGAAAAAACGGGGTATCGGGAATCCGAGCGCCTCATAAACCACAATCTGTTTTGGGGTGTTTGAGAGATGATCGTCTCCACGGATAACGTCGGTCACCCCCATCAATGCATCATCAACCGCAACAACGAAATTATACGTCGGCGTACCGTCGGCACGAGCGATGATAAAATCATCGAGGATATCCTCGACATTGAAAACAACGTCCCCTTTGACCCCGTCATGCACCGTAATCGATCCCTCTAGCGGCGCCTTGATGCGGATAACCGCTTCGCGACCCTCCGGTGGCGTTCCCGTAAAATCGCGGTAACGGTTGTCGTATTTTGCTCTCTCTTTGCGCGCCATCTGCTCTTCACGCAATGCATCGAGCTCTTCGCGGCTCATATAACATTTGTATGCTTTACCGCTATCGAGGAGCTTTTGGACGTATTCTTGGTAAATAGCTAAACGGCTGGATTGATATGCAATCTCACCATCATGCTCCAATCCTACCCATTTGAACGCTTCGACGATCGCACGAGCCGCCGCTTCATCGTTACGGCTAAAATCGGTATCTTCGATACGGAGCAAAAACTTCCCATTATTGCGGCGCGCCCAAAGGTAACTCAGCAGTGCGGTACGCAATCCGCCGATATGGAGATACCCCGTAGGGCTTGGAGCAAAACGTGTGACTATCATCGGTTAATCCTTTGTGGATACAATGTCGGAATTTTAGTTAAGCCTTTGTTAAAAGCGGGTAAAATAGAAAATTTTAGATTCAGGAGTACGCATTGCGCTTATTTACACTTTCGGTCGCTTTGGCTAGTTATTTATGGAGCGCCCCGATCGGGGGAGTTGCCGTGTTGGTCAAAAACAGCCCCATAACCCTCTATGAGGTACAACAGGAGATGAAACTCAGCGGCACCGACGCCAAACAAAGTGTCGATTCCCTCATCCGTAAAAAACTTGAACAACTTGAAGCTTCCGAGAAAAAAATTACCGTCAATTCCGCAGAGATCGACGATGAGCTCACACGCATGGCAGCCCAAAACAACCTCTCCAAAGAGCAGTTTTTAAACGCGATGCAAACGGTGCGGGGACTAAGCGAAAAAGATTTACGTGCCAAAATCGAGGAGAGCATCAAAGGACAAAAGCTCTACAGTGCTATCGCATTTTCAAAAATGGCTCAACCCACAGCAGAGGAAGAAGCTGAATACTATCAGCTCCATTTGGACGAATTTTCCCGTCCGGAGAGTTTTGACGTCACAACGTACATCTCTCCCTCCCAAGAGGCACTCGCAGCCAAAATTGCCGATCCGATGCGCCATATCGAGATAATCCAAAGCAAAGAGGAGAGTCTCCCTTACGCTAAAATCAATCCTCAATTGGCACAAATCCTCAACAAAACGGCTATCGGGAGCTTTAGCCCGATCCTCCCAAACGGCAAAAACGCCTTTATGAGCTTCTATATCCGCGAAAAAAATAATGTCATTACCGAGAATTTGGAATCGGTTCGACCTCAAATCTCCAATGCGATTATCGGTGAAAAAAGAAATCAGGTTTTAAACGATTATTTCACCCGCTTACGTCTAAGCGCTGATATCAAAGTGATACGATTGCCCGAATAAACGGGCAATTTCACGACTCGACCATCTCATTTAGAATAGAGAATAGCTCTTCACTCGCCTCTTCCGCTTTTTGGAAACATTGGGCAATACCCAAGCCGTTTTTAATCGGATCTTCACTCAACAGTTGCATTGCACGACGCACCTCGTCATGTACCCGTTTGTGCGGTTCGAGCAGTTTGCCGTATGACGGATGAGAGGAAAATGTAGCTTTCCCTTCACCATGTTCATACCAATTCCCTAATGCACAAGAGTGATGATCACTGAACTCCTGCGTCACTTTCCCCTCAAACCCTGCCGCGTAGGCATTATTCTTGAAAATCATAAGGTCAATTTTCGCCATGTTTGCAAAGATTTCATAGCTGATCGATTGATTGTCTTCTTTGATTTTTTCGACATTTTGGATCAGTTTTTCCATAATGTTTTTGAATTGATCGAGTTTTTCTGCCGACTGCTGCGCGTGTTCTTCGACACGCTCACTGTTCTCCAGCATCCCCATGGAGTTTTGTTTCAAGACACTGATGTTGGCTTCGACTTCACTGGTCGCTTTTTGGGTCCGTTCGGCGAGTTTGCGTACCTCATCGGCAACGACGGCAAAACCGCGACCGTGTTCGCCGGCTCGTGCCGCTTCGATCGCCGCATTCAATGCCAAAAGATTCGTTTGATCAGAGATATCTTTGATCAAGGTAATAACGTTTGAAATTTCACTCACGTTATGATTTAGCTGCTCTGAATTGGAGCGTGAATCGTTGATCATCTCGGTAATGTTCGACATACTTGCCATAATCTCGTCAGTTTGGTGGCTCACATCATCGACAACAATACCGGTCTCATGATTGAGTTCATTCACATCATGAAGATTTTTAATATTTCCTTCCAAAGAGCTACGAAGACTTCCCGCATTAGAGATTGATCCCCGTATCATTTGACGAGCCAATGCCAAAGAGGTCTCGTTTTTAGACATTTGTCCTTCCGATTCCGATTTGGCACGTACCGCCTCTTGTGCGCGCTGTTCTGCTGTTTCGGCAATCTTTTGCACTTTATCGATAAAAAGGTTAAAACTCTTGGCTGCTTTTCCAATCTCATCATTTGAGGTAATACGAAGTCGTTTGCTTAAATCGGCTTCCCCTTTGCTCAATTCTTCGGCAATTTGGTCCAAATTCTCAATAGGCTCAATCACGACACGACGGATAATCCAGATCAACAAAACCAAAATCAACCCATCTAGCACTGCCATAATGACGACTTGACGGAGTAATGAATCTTCGGATTGACCGATAATCGCTTCAACCGTTTCCAATTTTTTAGCAGTGAAGGCGTACGCTACCACATCATCTGAAAAATCTTTGATCGGTACGGGAGTGACGTAATAATTTTCGGTATAAAATGAACCGGATTTGGGATCAAACTCCGCTTCGTTCAACTCTTTCAAAAATGCTTTATTTACCACATCCTCTTTGACCGCTAACGTAAAATTTTTCCCAATTTTTTGGGCACTTTGAATCTCTTTCGCATTTTCCAAATAACGGTTATCCAAACCGATAATAAGTTCGGTTCCGAATTTTTTGTGTAAATCTTTTACTACCGAGTTAAGCCCCTGCATAAACTCAACCGAACCGACATATTCACCCCCTGATTCAATCGGCGCAATACCGCGAAGCTCTAAACCTGCGACCCCTACTTCAATCGCAACAAGCGGTTTTCGACTCTCTTTTACTGCCAAAATGGTCTTGCGAAAGCCGCTTAAATCATCACCGAATTTTTCCGGCTTCCAAACACGGATAAAACTACGAACATCACGATCGTGCACGTGGATTTTGATATTTCCGAATTTCGTATGTTCTTTATACTCTTTGGAAAGGGATTTCAGACTTTTAAGTGTCCCCTCACGATCTCCACTTGTCAATCCATTAACAACTGCACTGTTTTTTGCAATATTGATCGCATTGGTAATCCCAACACTGTTTTTTGCTTCCAATGCTTCTGTAAAAACAGTATTCATCTCTTTAGACTGCGTTGCATAACTATCTTCACGTATCTGATCGACCGATATCCAATAATTAATCAGAACAACCACAAAACCGATAATGATGGATGCAACCAACGGTATATGGACTTTTTGAGCAATACTTAAATGATTCACACGAAACCCCTCTTTTCAGCTTTATTTAGCTCTATAGGGTCATACGCTCAATCGCATCATTACGGTCTTTTCCGTAAACGATCAATTTACCAATCATCGAATCGTAAGTCGGCGGTACGATGTATCCCGCGTGGGCGTGGGAATCGATACGGACATTACGTCCGCCCGGAGCAATCCACTGGGTGATTTTTCCCGGACACGGCAAAAATTTCACCGGATCTTCGGCGGTAATACGGCACTCAATTGAGTGACCCATCAAAACTACACTCTCTTGTGAAGGAAGGGCTTCACCCTCAGCGACACGGATCATCATTTCGATCAAATCCAACCCGCTCACCATCTCAGAGACACAGTGCTCTACCTGAAGACGGGTATTCATCTCCATAAAATAGAAGTTTTTATCGGCATCGAGAAGATATTCAAAGGTCCCTGCCCCTTGGTATTTTATGTATTTTGTTGCCCGAACCGCTGATGCGTGCAACTCGGCACGGATTTCAGGAGTCAAGGCAACTGCCGGAGACTCTTCGATCAGTTTTTGGTGACGACGCTGCATTGAACAATCACGCTCACCAATGTGCAAAACGTTTCCGTGAGAATCGGCAATCACCTGTACTTCGATATGGCGTGGATTTTTAATAAATTTCTCCATATAAATCGTACCATCGCCAAATGCACCGATCGCTTCGGCTTCTGCTGCCAAAAAAGCATTTTCGATATAGCTCTCATCTTCAACAACCCGCATCCCGCGTCCGCCGCCGCCGGCTGCGGCTTTGAGGATAACCGGATAACCGATCTCACGAGCCCGCACTTTGGCTTCGACGATGTCTTTGATTGCCCCATCCGATCCGGGAACAACCGGAACGCCTGCCGCAATCATTACCTCTTTGGCTTTTGATTTATCCGACATCAACATCATAACTTCGGGAGTCGGACCGATGAATTTGATCCCATGATGGGTACAAATCTCTACAAAATGTTGATTCTCGGACAAGAAACCGTATCCGGGAAACACAGCGTCACATCCGCTGATCTCTGCAGCGGCAATAAT